>JAJZNH010000181.1 GCA_021811745.1 Acidobacteriota bacterium | reverse complement strand
CAGCCATCGCCACGGAAACTGCAGGAATTGGAGCTTGGGCAGGTTCCACACGAACTGAGAGACAGGAATCTGCAGGAAAAGAACCACGACTGGAATCGCCGCCAAGGGGAGCCACCAGCACGCTTTGCCGGGCAGGCTGCCACGCCGCCAGCTTAGCCAAAGGCCGGCAAGCGTTATCGTGATCATGACAACGGCGATCAGCGAGGCCTGATGCAGCACGGAGTCGTGAAACGCGAGCCTGGGATCGGCGTGGCGGGCAAAGAGCCAGTTGTACTGGATCTTTTCCATTGGGTCGTTGATCGCCCTTTGAATCTCCACCCAACGCTGTTCCCATGCCGCGGGAATCAGGTAGATCGCAGCCAGTCCCACGCCCAGTGCCACACCGGCGGCCGCGCGGAGAATGGGCGCCCAGGACTTCGTCAAAAGGAGCAACGCCAGCGACAATGCGGCGAGTAGATAGCAAGCCATCACGCCGACCGGCGGATTGGTGAGCCACGCTGCCGCCACCACCAGGGCAAGCGGCACCGCGGAACCATCGAAGGCATTTCGCCAGAGGCTGCCGGAGGCCGCGGGCTGTTGCGATCCGGCATCTCCGCGGAGATGTTCCGGGGTGCGGCGTGGAAGCATGAGAAGAAGCAGGACCGGAAGCCAGATTCCGCCCGTCAATTCCGCAAAATCCGACCTCTCATAGGCGGTAAACAGCACATAGCCCGAGAAGATCGCCACGCATCCTGCCAAGGTGGCCGGGCCGTCTTCCATCGCCTGGCGGGCCAGCGCGCGGGTGGCAAGTCCGATGCCCGCCAGCACCAGAAAGGTGACAGCCGCCGGCACCGACGGCCAGGGTAGGATTGCTCCCAGCAACGCGCACACGCTCCGCGTCAGCGGCGGATAAAAGACAAAGGCCGGTTCGCCCGCGCCATAGTTTGGGGCATCCGCCCAGTGCGGGAAGAAAACTCCCTGGCGCCAACTGTTCAGGGTTTCCAACCACGAAATCGCGTGGAAATCAAAGTCATGGCCGCAGGAGGCTCCGCCCATCAGAAGTGGAGTAATGGCCACCAGGGCAGCCAGCACGACGATTGCCGGCCCCGCCAAACGGGTCCAGGAGGCCGGGCTGGAGCTTTCAGCACCCATCTTCGCTCAATAGCCTCGTTGTAAGCCTTCAGCGTTCAGGTTTCAGCGGTCAGCTTTCAGTTCGCAGCGCCCTGTTCTCTGTGCTCTGTTCCCTGATCTCTGTCTTTACGGCAGCAGCGTCAGCGTGTGCCGGGTTTGCGCGGCAACGGTTGTCTTGCTGAACGGCAGGGCAAATGTCTTGCCTTCATACCAGTCGTTCCACTGGTCGCGGAAGTAGGGGCTAAAGGGGTTGCCGCTCTCACCTAAAACTATATTCTCCGTCGAGCCGTCGATGTTGCTCCAATCCATGGTGAAGCGCTGCGATGGGCCGAAGGTGCGGCCTACCTGCTTCACGGTAGTTCGATCGCCGCTCATCGGCTGCGGGCCGGTTCCGGCAAATCGGCCAAGGAACGGCAAAAAGGCCGCCAGCGGATGCTCGATGTCGACCACATGCCAGCTTCCGTAGGTCCACTTCGCGAGATCCTTCGGGGCATGATTGTCTTTCATGGCTCGGCGCACGGCGTCCGTCAACAGCCCATTCCAGTTCTTGTAACCGGGTGGAAGCCAACCCGGCTTTTCGTCCATCACGATCTGTTCTTCGGCGTAGTTGGATTCTTCCCAGTGGTACTCGCCAACATCCTTGCCCAGTTTCGGCTTGAGGAGTAGCGGCCATAGTGCAGCGCGAGCCCGCGTTACCAGTGATGCCGCCACGGAATCGGTCGCTACGCGGCCGTCCCAACCGCGCATCAGGTCAGCGGAATAGCGAAGGCGGTCCCCCGCGCCCGGTGTTTGGTCGATGGCGTAGGCGAAGCGCTGGCCCCATTCCCGGTCAATTGCGCTGTAGATATCAGTCTGCACCGCCAGCATGTCTTTGGGCGTCAGGTAATCATGACCGTCGAGCAACTTGTAGATGCGCTCGATGCGGTAGGGGTCGCTCCACTCGTCGGTGAGCGGATAAGGCGAATTATCTGCTGTCACGCGGGAATTGGCAGTGGCCAGAAAGCCCGACGGCGGATCGACCGCGGTGGGCATATCGTCAAAGGGGATGTAGCCCTGCCACTCGTGCCGCGTGTCGTCGATGGGCGCGTCCATCAATCCGCCCGGCCGCAGCGGAACCTTGCCCACGGCGTGGTAGGCGATGTGCCCCTGATCGTCGGCGTAGACGGCATTCTGCGTGGGCCAGCTCCACGCGGCGAGCGCCGCGGAAAACTCCGCCCAGTTCGAGGCGACATTCATCTCGTAGAGCGGAATCGCGTTGAGCGAGGGATCGTAGAGCGTCCACTTGAGCGCGATGGGGCGGCTGTCTTTGTCGAGCAGCGGATCGAGCAGCGGGCCGTGATCAGTGAACTCGACATTGAGCGCGACATCGTGGCCGCCGCGCACGCGGATCAGCTCATGCTCGACGGTGAGCGGCTTCCATCCACCCGGAGAACTGCCGTCGGCAGCCTGGTAGTAATCGCCCTTGCCATCCAGCTTCTCCACGTAGAGGTCCTGCACGTCGGCCATGAGCGCGGTAAAGCCCCAGGCCACGTGCTCGTTGTGACCGGCCACGACAAAAGGCAGGCCGGGGAGCGTGACGCCGGCCGCATGAAAGCCCGGCGCGCGCAGATCGGCGATGTACCAGATGTTGGGCTCGGTGAGGCCCAGGTGCATGTCGTTTGAGAGCAGCGGCTTGCCGCTGGCCGTATGCGCTCCGGCGACAACCCAGTTGTTGGAGCCGGCGGTGCAGCCGTTGCAGGCGGGCGCTCCAAGCAGGGCCAGAAGGGTGCCTGATCCGTCGTAGGGCAACACTGCGCCAGGCAGCGCGTTGTGCGGCACGGCCCGCGTCTCCGTATTGTCCTCTTCGTTGGAGTCGTCTGTGGCGGGTGGCTCGGGATGAGGCTTGCTGAGGTCGATGCGGATTCCGGTTGGCGGATGGTCGCGCCACGAGCCGATGGGATAGAGATCGGCCTCCAGTTGGGGATCGTGCAGCCGGGCTTG
>JAJZNH010000659.1 GCA_021811745.1 Acidobacteriota bacterium | reverse complement strand
CAGTTGCTGGCAGACCCGGCGGCGGGTATCGATCCGCGCACACCCTGGATCACCCTGCCGGACTATATTCACCTTTGGCTCGGCGGCCGGCGCGCCTCCGAATACACCCACGCCACGCATACCGGCTTGGTTGATCTGAAGACCCGCGACTGGTCGCGCGAGGTTTTCCGCGAGCTGGATATTCCAATCGAAGCCGCGCCGCCGATCATCCACGCGGGCGAAGTCGTTGGGCGTTTGCAGGGCCCGCTGGCTGTGCTTGATGCGTTTCGCGAGACGCAGCTCATCGCGCCGGCCACGCATGACACGGCCTCAGCCATCGCCGGCATTCCCGCGGACCTGAGCAAAGGCGCTTACCTCAGTACAGGCACGTGGTCGCTGCTCGGCACGCTTACGGATGTAGCGGTGACGAGCAGGCATGCCTTTGATGCGGGTTACATGAATCTGGGCGCGGCCACCGGCGATTTGCTCTTCCACTCGCTGATCAACAGCATGTGGGTGCTCAAGCAGTGCATGGATAGCTGGGCTACGGACGGCCGCGCCTGGGCGATCGAAAAGCTGGTGCAGGAGGCAGCCGCGCGCAGCACCACGGGCGTGCTCGACATGGATGCCGAAGTGCTGCTGCTCGATACCGAGATGCCGCGGCGCATCAATGGCGAGCTGCAGCGGCTTGGTTTCGATCCCATTCCCGACGTGGCCGGCAATGAGCCTCTCTTTGCGCGGGTGATCTTTGAGAGCCTGGCCGTGCGCTACGCCGCGGCTCTGGCCAATCTGGAAAAGATGCTCGGCCGCAAGATGGATCGCATCCACATGATTGGCGGGGCCACGCGCAACAAGCTGCTGGTGGAGCTGACCGAAAAGCGTACCGGCCTGCCTGTCGAGGTGGGCGAAACAGAAAGCTCCACCATCGGCAGCCTTGCCATTCAGCTTGCATCGAGCGAGTGCGGCGGACAGCCCGTCCGCCCCGAAGCTCTGCGAGGGTGGGCCAGGCGGCTATGCGCCGGGTAGCTTGCCGGATTGCGCTTCCGGGGTCGGGCAAGGCTGCAGCGACTTGGTGTCCGCGGAAGTTTGTGGAGCGAGTTCGAGCAGGGATCTCAACGGCCCCGGCGCTATTCTACACGCGAATGACCTCGATGTTGGCGGCGGTGAGGGCCTCCACGTCTTCCGGGCTGATCTGACTGTCGGTGATGACCGTGTGGATGGCTGAGGCCGGCGCGATGAGCGCGAGGCTGTGGCGGTTGAACTTGGTCGAGTCGCAGACGGCCACCACGCGCACTGAAGCTTTGACCATGGCGCGATTGACGCGAGATTCCAGCAGGTTCGGCGTCATGACTCCGGTCCGGGCGTCGAAGCCATCCACGCCGAGGAAGAGAATATCGGCGCGTACCTCGCGGAGCATATCCTCCGCCAGCGGCCCGACCAGCGAGAACGAGTTTTTGCGCAGCGCGCCGCCGGTGAGGAGGATTTCAAAATCGGTGCCTGCCAGCTCGGTGGCAATGTTCAGAGCGTTGGTGATGACGGTGAGGCGCGAGAAGCGGCGCAATTCGCGGGCGATGGCCGTGGTGGTGGTGCCGGAGTCGAGCAGGACGCACATGCCTTCAGTCACCAGATCGGCGGCAGCCCTGGCGATTCGCTGCTTCTCCTTGAGCTGCTTCTGCTCCTTTTCGCGCAACGAGGGATCGAGCAGGGCGGTGCCCTGCACAGACAGCGCGCCGCCGTGGGTGCGTCTCACCAGGCCTCGCGTCGCAAGATCGTCAAGGTCCTTCCGGATGGTGATGCGAGAGATGCCGAGGTGATCGGAGAGCTCGGAGATCAGCACGCGCCCATCGCGCTGGATCTGGGCTAGGATGTGCTGGCGGCGCTCGCCGATGAGCATGTTGCTTCCATTTTTTGATTTGACCTTCATCGTTCAGGCCTCACTTCCTATCTATTTATTCTGCCTTGCGAGCTTCTCTTTGCGAATGCTGCGCTTCGGTTGCGTCGAGAATTGGCGATGTTCTGCCTTCAATGGTTCTGCCCGGAGCGCCTTGGAGGTCGAAGACAATGACATCATTCTCACCCTTCCGAAGCCACGGTCCGGGGAGGTAGAGAGTTCGCTGCGGCCCGATGTTCCAGATGCGGCCCAGCGGATGGCCGTTCACCCAGACAAAGCCCTTGGTGAAACTGCCGGTGTCAAGAAAAGTGTCGCCAACCCGATCGACATGCAGAGTGCCGCGATAGAAGCAGGCTCCGGTGCAATCCGCCGCGCTGAATGGGAGCTTTTCCGGATCAGTCATGGGAAGGGAATAGATTTGCCATCCGGTGAGCGGTTTGCCTGCCAGCGTAACTTGTTTCGTGATGCCCTGGCGCTCGCCGCGGATGGCTAGCGAGAAGTTGACCCGGCCGCTGTTTTCGACCAGGATGTCGAGGCGCGTGTTGTGGCCCTTCAGATCGACGGGAAGACGATTTTGATTAAGGCGCCGGTCCAGAGTGCCGAGGAGTTTCCCGTTAGCGTAGATCTGCGCGTAGTCGTGCAACTCATCGAGGACGAGGTCTCCCTGGACGGGGCCGGGAACAACGGTTCGATAGAGGATGTATCCGTAGGCCTGTCCGATGTCCTCCATGCTCAGGACCTGGGTAGAATGCACCGGTGTGGGCAAGTTGCTCCAGAGAGAGGCCGACTGACGTAACGTGACTTCAGGCACGGCGACTGGGGCGGGAACGGAGGGTACGGGAGGCGGCGTGATCCCGGTCGCCTTGGCGATGACGTCGCGAAACAGGTAGTACTTCTTCGTGGGATGGCCACTTTCATCGAGCGCGGCGTCGTAATCGTAGCTGGTGACGTCCGGCTCATATTTGCCGTTGTTCATGTTGGCGCCGTTCATCCAGCCAAAACTGGTGCCGCCGTGAAACATGTACATGTTGAGTGAGTAGCCCTGCTGGAGCATCCAGGCAATCTCATCGGCCTGCTGCTGGGCATTGGTGGTGTGGTGCTTTTCGCCCCAGTGATCGAACCAGCCGTCCCAGTACTCGCCGGTCATGAAGGGGCCGTTGGGACGAAGGCGATGAAGTGTCGCGAAGCCGTGCTTTGCGTCGCCGGGACCGAAGTTGATCA
>JAJZNH010000460.1 GCA_021811745.1 Acidobacteriota bacterium | reverse complement strand
GTTCAAGCAGCGTGTCGAG
Organism: Acidobacteriota bacterium; assembly: GCA_021811745.1. The sequence continues at coordinate 3,072 of JAJZNH010000460.1, read as the reverse complement.
CTTGCGCCACACAGCAGCCAGAAGATCATCTTCGAGCCGGTGGAGGAATCCTGGGTGCCCGCGCAGCATGCCAATTCCGTAAAGACCGTGCCGGCGCTGCACATGGAGAATCCGCGTCTCTGGTGGCCCAACGGTTACGGCCCGCAGAACATGTACAAGCTCCATCTCGACTTCAAGACCGGGAGCAAGGTCTCTGACGAGCAGGATGTGAACTTCGGCGTGCGCAAGGTTACTTACAGCGTTCCCGGCACCGACACGCTGACAATCTCAGTGAACGGAGTTCCGGTGTTCATCCGCGGCGGTGACTGGGGCCTGGATGAAGCCATGAAGCGCATTCCGCTGGCGCGCCTCGATGCCGAGATTTACATGCACAAGCTGGCGCATCTGAATTTGATCCGCAACTGGGTGGGACAGAGTACCAGCCAGGAGTTTTATGAGCTGTGTGACAAGTACGGCATTCTGGTGTGGGACGAGTTCTTCCAGCCCAATCCTGGTGACGGCCCCAACCCCACCGACATTCCCACCTACATGGCCAACGTGCGCGACAAAGTCCTGCGCTTCCGCAACCATCCTTCCATTGCGCTGTGGTGCGCGCGCAACGAGGGCTATCCGCCGCCGGAGATTGACGCCAAGCTGCGCAAGCTGTTGGCGGAGCTGGACCCGACGCGGCTCTACCAGCCCAGCTCGACGGCGGGCCACGGCGTACGCTCGCATGGACCCTACTACTGGCGCGTACCGCGTGAGTTTTACAAGGTAACCGACGACTATTTCAAGACTGAAACCGGCAGCGTCTCTGTTCCCACGCTCGAATCCATTCATGGAATGATGCCGCAGAAGGATTGGAACACGATCAATGACGACTGGGCCGAGCACGATCTGGCCCGGGGCAACTCGGGAGGCGACAAGTACCCCGGCGAGATCGCCGAGCGTTACGGCAATTTCCGCAATCTCGCCGACTTTGTGCGCAAGGCGCAGATGGCAAACTACGAGGCCTTTCGCGCCATGTACGAGGGGCGCAATGCGGAGATGTTTCACCCGACCACCGCCGTCATTACCTGGATGAGTGATCCGGCGCAGCCCAGCTTTGTGTGGCAGATTTATCACTACGATCTGGAACCGATGTCCTCGTTCTTCGCGGTCATGCACGCGTCGGAGATGGTGCACATCCAGTTCAACCAGGCCAACGGCGAACTGCAGGTGATCAACAACCTGCCCACGCCGGTCGCTGGAGCCACGGCGCGCGTTTCCATCTACAACCTCGACGGCACGCTGGCTTCCGAGCACTCGACGCCGGTCACGGCCGCGCCGGAGGCAGCCACCAATCTGGGTGAAGTCGAGTTTCCGGCGCAGCTCTCCGCGGTGCACTTTCTCAAGCTGGATCTGCTCGACGCTCAGGGCAAGATCATCTCCAGCAACTTTTATTGGCGCGCAATGCCCGCGCATCCTGACGACTTTACGGCGCTCGACACCATGCCGAAGGTCACGCTCGATGCCAAGGTGGAGCGCCAGGACGCGAACGGCCGCCGCGTGGTGACGGTGACGCTGCGCAATCCCTCGAAGAGCATCGCCCTGATGGCGCACGTGCAACTGCGCCGCAAGTCGGGCGAGCGCGTGCTGCCTGCGTATTACAGCGACAACTACGTATCGCTCGTTCCCGGTGAAAGCAGGACCATCACCATCAATGCCGCGCTGAGCGATTTCAACGGGGAAGACACGCTCGTAGTCGTGGATGGCTGGAACACGACCGTAACGCCGGCGTCGGCTGATGGCGCAGCCATTGGGCCCAACCTCGAAGCGCAGCCGGACCAGTTGCCGGCGACCGGCTTGCGGTTCCAGACGTACGGATTGCGGTAGTGCATTCGCTTGCAGGTAAAACAGAGGCCCGCAGCCATCACGGTTGCGGGCCCTCGCTTTGCCTGCGGAAGGACGGCGGGAGTGATCCCGCATCCTCTCGAAGTGAGTGGACAGGTTTACGCCAGCGCCTGATCGAAGGCCGCGGCCAGCGTCTTCAGGCCCGCCGCCACATCGGCTCCCAGATGCACACGCAGGGCGCGGCGTCCGCGCGACTCCAGCACTGCCAGATCGCCGGCGGCCTGCGCATCAATTACCACGCCAAAGCTGAATTTCTGGCCGGGTATAGCAAGGTCCGTAGCGTGGTCCGCGGTGATCTGGAGAAAGACGCCGGTGTTGGGGCCGCCCTTGTAATCCTGCCCGGTGGAGTGCAGAAAGCGCGGGCCGAAGCCGAGGCAGGTGGCCACTTTCTTGGTGTCGCGTACCTTGTGCCGGAAGCCCTGGATCACGGGCACGAAGGCGAGCGTGGCAAAGTAGTCTCCGGGGCGGATATGGTCCAGATGAGCCCGCAGATACCCCGCTAGCGTCGCAGCGGGCGCTCCCTCCTTGAGTGCGCCGGCATAGGTGCCGGTGGCGTAGAGCTTGATGCCTTCATCGACCAGCACCGGGGCGCGTTCCGGCAGCTTGCCAGTCTTCTCGTATTCCGAGGTCAGGGCCCGTGCCTCAATCTTGGCCGCCTCCACGTCCGGCTGATTGAAGGTGTTGATGCCCATTACGGAGCCAGCCACCGCCGTTGCCACCTCCCAGGTGAAAAACTGGCCGAAGATCTCGTAGAGGCCGGTAATCTCAAAATGAACCACTGGATGGCCGGCGGCTTCCAGCGCGGCCACTTTGGCGTCCAGGCTCGCGTCGGCCGTGCTCTTCAGCTTGACATAGGCAAAGACGCGGTCGTGGCCGTAGACCGAGGGTGCGCCGATGGCCTCGCGGTCAACCGGCGTGATGCCCTTGCCCAGCTTGCCGGTCGATTCGGCGATGAGTTGCTCCAGCCATGCGCCCAGGTCGAAGATCTCCGGCGAAGCGAAGATGGTGATCTTGTCGCGTCCGGCGTTGGCGGCCGAGCCCAGAATCAGCCCAAGCTGCACGGCCGGATTCTCCGCCGGTGGCAACTTGGCCTCGGCCACGGCTTTTGCCGCTTCCGAGAGCAGCTTGGCCGTATCCAGTCCCGCAATCGTTGCCGCTACCACGCCAAAGCTGGAGAGCGCCGAATCGCGGCCGCCGATC
>JAJZNH010000102.1 GCA_021811745.1 Acidobacteriota bacterium | reverse complement strand
CGCAGAATCGCGACCAGCCTGTCACGCAGTTCCTTCACTTCGAAGCTGCTGATCGGCGCATCGCACTGCACGGCGTAATAACACGCAAAGCCGGGCGGAACGCCGCCGCGATTTTTGCGCGTCAGCGCAGTAACGGTTGCCGTGCCTGCATCGAAATGCGCCTCGGACTCCAGGCCCGCAAGGTCGATGAATAAACCCGCCGCGCCAGCGTCCTCAAAGGTGAAGCGCATGATCGAGCTATGTTCAGTGGGGGCCAGCTCAAACCGGCAGCGGTAGCGCATCAGCCGCACATCAAGCGAATGTGGCGCGATCCGCAGCTCCTGCGGGCGGTAGGACGAGGCTCGCGCCGACGGATCCGGTGAGGCTTCTCCGTTAAACGGCAAAAACGTCGCCTGTCCGTAGTCGCCCAGCCACCGGCTCAACTGATGCGTGCTCCGGACGCCCTGCAGACGCTGGTCGTGCGGCAGAAAGAAGTTGGTATCCGCGTCGGTCGACTCCATCGCCCAGTGAGCCATTGCAAATGGAACGGCGACGATGGGCAATGTGTTGCCACGCGAAAACAGCCCCGTGGAATCGGTCCCCTGCAGTGGATTCACCAGACTCACAAGCGAACCGCCGCCAGTTGCCGGCTGCGCGCCGGAGCCAGTCTGTGCTGCTTTCCCTGCTGCTGCCTCCGCGCCTTTCGCGCTGCGATCAAGGGACGAGAGCAGCGCCGCCGCTCCTCCCATCTTCAAGAAAGTCCGTCTGCTCGCGCCATTGCCGTCGCGCATTTTCATCCCTCCGGAAAGTTCATCCTCTGCTCGCCCCGCGAACACAACTCGATGCCTGCGTTCCGGCGGGCTGCCGATGAGCACGTTACCGGCTCACCATTGCACTCAGCAAAGTTTTTATTATCACAGGTCAGGCGCGATCCCCGCCCATTCAGGAGCTGCTGAGACGGCTCTGCCCTTGCATGCGGCAGGCTTCCAGCCACTGCGTCAGGAATTTCTTCAGCTCCGCCGGAGGTCGCAGCCAAACATCGGCCGCCGTCTCGCGCCACTCACGCCGCACCAGCACGCTCAGCCCGCGCCCCTGGAGCGCCTCGAAGGCTGCCTCATCGGTGAAATCGTCGCCGAGATAGGCGGCTGGGCCAATGGCGCCCTTTTCCTTCAGAATTGCCTCGACCGCTCCGCCCTTATCGCGACCCGCGCGCAACTCCAACCCTGCTGAAAATTCCAGCAGGACCAGCCCATCCAGCCGCGCCAGCGGCTCGAAAAGCTTCCGCGTCCTCTGCTCGATCTGCTTCGCTCGCGCAGCTGAAACACCTCGCCAGTGCATCACCGCGGCGTTGTCCTTATCCTCGAAAAGCCCGCCAAAGCTATCGCGATTGAGTTGTTCGCGCAAATCATCGAGGACTTTCCGCACCGCGGCCGGCACGGGCTCCAGCTCACGGCTACCGTCCGGATACAGTCGTTCCGTTCCGTGCAGTCCCCACACTTCAACCGGCGCGTCCAGGCCGAGCAGAGGCAGGATCTCCGCAGCCGGCCGCCCGGTAATGAATACCATCTGCGTTTTTGTCTGGCCCTGAATGCGATTGAGCAGTTCGCTGACTCCAGCCCACGGTTTTGCCTTGAACCGGTCCACACGGAATGGCGCCAGAGTTCCGTCATAATCAAGCAGCAACAGAGGCGCCGTACTGCCCGCAAACCCGCGAAAAAATGCTTCCAGCCTCTCTGCCGCTTCGTGCGCCAACCCCAACCCGCCTTCTATGCCAGTTTCTCGTCGGAGATTTCCTGCTCTTGTTCAGGCTCGGGCTCGATGTGCCGCAATTGAGCCACCCCCGCACCCTCCAGGCGCAGTTCGCGCAAATCACCCAGAATTTTCGCCGCCCATCGGTAGATGTTATGCTCCATCACCTGCCGCCGCATCCGGCGCATGCGCTGGCGGCGTTCCGCGCGCTTCATTTCAAGCCCGATATGAATTGCCTCGGCCACACCGCCGATGTCATACGGATTCACGATCAGAGCATCACGCAACTCCACCGCCGCGCCGGTGAATTTGCTGAGCACCAGCACCCCATCCTCATCGTCGCGCGCGGCCACATACTCCTTGGCCACCAGATTCATGCCGTCGTGCAGAGAGGTCACCAGGCACACATCCGCAACCCGGTACCAGCGGCCCACTTCTTCATGGCTGCATTGGCGCTCGATCAGGATGATGGGCCTCCAATGCGCCGTTTGATAGCGCCTGTTGATGCGTTCCGCCTCTTCTTCGACCCGGCGGCGCAGATCCATGTAGCTGGGGATGCGGGTGCGGCTGGGAGCGGCAATCTCCACCATCGTCATCCGCTCCCGGTGCCACGGATGATTTTCGAGCAGTTGCTCGATCGCCAGAAGGCGCTCGATGATGCCCTTGGTGTAGTCCATGCGGTCGACGCCCAGCACCAGGGTTTCCGCGCGCACGCCGAATTCATTCAGCAGTTGCCCACGCTTCAATGCGCGTTCTTCTTTCTCTGTTTCCGTCTCTACATCCTCTTCCACGTCAAGAAGTGGCGACAGCGGCCCCTCAAAGGCAACGCTCACCGGATAGGGGCGGACCGCGCTCAGATGGCCACGCCGGCGCACCGTCATGTGCTCGCGGTCGGTGCGCGCCTCAAAGGTGCGATCGACCGTGGCAAGAAAATTATTGCAGTGCAGCGGAATATGGAAGCCGATCAGATCCGCTCCCAGCAATCCATCCAGCAGATCGGCCTGCCACGGACAGATGCCAAAGGCTTCCGGATTGGGCCAGGGAATATGCCAGAAGATGGCCACGCGCGCATCCGGCCGCGCTTCCTTGATCAAGCGGGGCAGCAGCGCGAAGTGGTAGTCCTGCACAAAGACCAGCGGCTCCTCGCTGCCTTCCATCTCTTCTTCGAGAGCTTTGGCAAAGCGCTCATTCACCCTCTGGTAGCACTCCCAATCGGTGGCGCGGAAGATGGGCCGCGTGTGCGCGATGTGGCAGAGCGGCCACAGACCTTCATTGGCAAAGCCGTCATAGTATTGCGATTCCTCTTCTTCCGAGAGCCAGACCCTGCGCAAGGTGTAACGGGGATCGTCGGGAGGCACGCGCAGGCG
>JAJZNH010000424.1 GCA_021811745.1 Acidobacteriota bacterium | reverse complement strand
ACCAGCGTCTTCGGAGCCGTGACCTTATCGAACGCAGAGGGCTTTTGCGGAGCGCCGCTTTGCCCTGGCCCGATCATCCACAACGAAGGAATGCTCAATTTCGCAGCGGGCCGGCTCAGATCGTAGCGGTCGAGCACGAGCACGTGAGCGGGCACCAGCCGTGCGCGAGGATCGTTGAAGATGGCATTCACCGGCGCGGGCAGCGGCGACTCCAGCACCACCCCCGCCAGTTCAGAGTGCGCCGCCGCGACCTCAAGAGCCAGATTGGCGCCCAGGTCAACTCCGTAGAGCACCAGAGCATGCGGATTGATGTGCCGTGTTCCGGTCAGGTACGCGATCGCCCACTCCGCATCCTGCTTCCAGCGCGCCTCGCTGGGATGCGCGAACTGGCTCTGCCCGAAGCCGCGGTAATCAAAGGCCAGCACGTTCAATCCAACGCCGTGCAGCGTCTCAAGGGCGCTCAACGTGTTGCTCAGGTTGCCGCTCTGGCCGTGCAGATAAAGCACGGTATAGCCGCTGAAAGGCGCGGCAGGCGCGGCGGGAATCCACCATCCGCGGAGACGGGGACGGCCGGCTTCAGTCGTCGCAAATTGAACCGGCTCAAAGGCCAGGCCGCCCGAGGCCGGTGTCTGCGTCACCGCCGCCGCCGGATGATAGAGCAACTGCCAGCTTCCCTGCCAGAACAGGAGACACAGCGTTGCCCAGGTGCAAAGAGCCGCGCCCGCCAGAGCCATGCCCACAGCCGCAAGCAGCCATCGGCCGGAGACAACCGGCGGGGCCGGAGCGTGCGGTGCGCGGGGGGATTGAGCTTTTCTATGCGCCATGGGGTCAGTCGCGAGCGTTCGGGCAAATCGATCACCTTGCCCTCTCTATGCTAACCGCGCCGGCTGCTCCTTGCCCCGTTCCCGCAACTTCGCCGCTACTTCCACGCGGCGAGCGGCTTGAGCGCCGGCCGTGTCGGATCGCCCGGCGCGGTAAAGACGACAGCGATCGTCTCCGCGCTGGCTTGTTTGGGCAGGTTGATCACCAGATTCGTCAATCCCGGGTTGGGCGCATTCGGCGGCGGAGCCTGCGTGCTGGCCGTGCTGAATCGTCCCGAGGCTGGCGACAGAATCCGCGCATGCAGCGTAGCCCCGCCCTCGCTCAGCGTGGCCGAGCGGCCGTCTTCCGCAATCTTCACATCGGCAAAGGTGTGGAAGTTCCAGACCACATCCACTGGCTGCGCCGGTGAAATTTCATCCTGCACCAGCACACGTTTTTTATCCAGCAATGCGACGCCGCGGCTCCATGCTGTGAGCTTGCCTTTATACGCCTGATTCAGATCGGCAATTGCATAGAACCCATCGCCCATCGTGCCGCTTGTCGTGAGCGGCGCCTTGGCGTCGAGGTCCTCGTTCTGCGCGTCAATCGTCAGCGTGTTATGCCCTTCGGTCCGCATGCGGTAGTAGCTCCACCGCTGGCGGCCGAAGTAGCCGGGCAATCCGTAGTTATCCGGACCCAGATCGGTGGCCCAGCGCTGGTCGAAGGCATCCATGATGAACGTGCCGAGATCGAGGTGTCCGTGCGAGGCGTGCGCGTCGCCGCCTTTGAAGGCGACGTACCACGCGTTCGGATCATTCCAAGCGCTGCGCATGTACGCCTGATCCACGCGCGCAAAGCTCTGCACCAGCGGCAACTGTTTGCCGTCAGTCATCTGCGCGTCCTCGGCTCCCCAGAAGACGGAAAAGATCGCGAACCGGCTGCTTTCCCGCCCTTCGCGCGGGTCAAGTTTACTGCTCAGAGTTACTTTGCGCTCGTACTCGGCATAAAACGGCTTGTTGAAGCGCCGCGCGAACCAGAACATCTGTGGAGACGGATAGACGCCTGCGCCGGCATCGCTGAAGTTGGCAAATAGATAGGTGGGGCCCATCGATTGAATGTGGTAGTCGCCGGTCGAGGAGAAGCCGGATGCGTCCGACATGCCGAAGTCCGTGCCCAGCGCGGTATCCAGCGCGTCAAGAAAGAGCACGTTGTAGCTGGTGGCGTAGTTCCAGTAGCCGGGGCCTTCCTCGAAGCTTCCGTCAGGCGCAAACAGCTTCATGATGTTGCCGATGGCCTCCCGCGCGGGGTCGATGATCACACGCGCGCGTTCGGGGTCCTCGTCGGCAATGGCCAATGCGCCGATGGTTTCGCCGCCGTTGCACACCTGGTTCCAGTTGTTGTGTTCGTGGTGGATGGCCTCGCCGTCCCGGATGCGCTCAATCCACGGATCAATCCCCTTGGTGGCGATAGCGTGCTCAAGAGTGGCGCGGTTCGCGGGCGAGAGTACCGGATACAGCCAGTCATAGCCGAGCCCGAGCGCGGCGGTCATCTCCCCGGTATCAAGAAAGTGCTTGGGATACCAGTCCGGAAACGATGCGGCGGCCAGCATCTCCTGGGTCGCGCGGTCGGCAAAGCGCTTGTCGCCAGTTAGCCGATAAAGTCCTGCAAGCGTAAAGATGCGGCCCTCCATGTCGCGCGACGTGGCCAGCAGCGTGTGCTCGGAGCCGCCGATGCTGTAGACATCCGGCGGTGTGGTCAGCAGTTTTTCGCCGTACGCCAGTTGCTGCTCGTAGACGGTCTTGACGAAGGAATCGGTGGCGATGGCCTTCTTGATCGCGGGCAGTTCCGAGTCAGGTATGAAGAGGCGCGGATGCTGCTTCCTGAGCGTGGCCAACGATGTCGTTACCTGCGCGCTCGCAGGTTGCAACGATGCATTTGCCGTCAGCATGATGGCGGAAATCAGGAAGGGAAGTGCAGCGATTCTGACAAAAGCCGCAGACAGACGGCCGCGCGCGTAGGGCATGTGCTAATCCTCCAAAATTGAATCAGCGGGATTCTAAATCCCTGCGGACAAGAACAGCAAGCAAGGCCCTGCGCTACAGGAGACAGAAGCGGAAGACAGAACACTACCGTACAGCCATAAATGCGAAGGGCCGCGAACCGAAGTTCGCGGCCCTTCACGCGCGGAGTTGATTCAGTACTTGACGATGGCGGTGAAGGAGTCGGGCTTGAGGCTGGCGCCGCCCACCAGTGCGCCGTCGATTTCTTCCTGGCCGATCAAGGCCGTGGCGTTGT
>JAJZNH010000406.1 GCA_021811745.1 Acidobacteriota bacterium | reverse complement strand
AGCCGTCGTCCAGCAGATGCACGCCATGAGGTACATCGAGCTTGCGGCCGGTCTCGACCAGCAGACCCGCCGCGTAGCGTTGCGCAGCCACATAAACCGGCACCTTTGCCTCGCGCGCGATCAACAGCGGCTCATCTCCGAATTCATCAACGGTGCCCTGGGGATCGACGCGGGCTGGATGTCGGCTGTGGCGGCCGTAACCGCGCGACAACACATCCACATAGAGGCCGCGCCGCGCGAGAGCCTGCGCCAGGGTAATGGTCAGCGGAGTTTTGCCCGCGCCACCCGCCGAGAGGTTGCCGATGCTGACGACCGGCCAGCGCAGCCTTCGCACCGGCTCCCGCCCGGAGCGCAGCCTCCGCTCGCGGATCTCCAACGCCAGCCGGTAAACCGGCTCCAGCGGCAGAAGCAGGCGGCGTGCAGCAAATGGCTGATTCACGCCGTGCGCTCCTCGGCAGCCGGCGCGGGACGGGCCGTCAGTGAGAGCAGCGCGCGTAAAGCATCCACGCAGCGATCCGTAGCCCCCGCCTGCTGGGCGAAGACCCGCCGGGCCAGCTCACCCATGGCAAGAGCTTCTGTTGGATTTTGGATCAGCTCCATCAGAACCGAGGCCAGCTCCGCTCTCCCGGCAATGCGAAGGGCGCGATGCTCGCGCAGGTCTTCCGTAATCGTGCGGAAGTTCTCGTAGTGCGGCCCCATCACGATGGGGACGCCGAACTGCGCCGGCTCCAGCGGATTATGTCCGCCCGCGGGAACCAGGCTGCCGCCTACAAAAGCGACCGCTGCCAGCGAATAGACCGAGGCCAGCTCGCCAATGGTATCGAGCAGCACGACCTCACCGGGCTGAAGTACTGGGGCCGATTCCGCCTGCCAATTCGATCGCTTGCTCCACGGAACGCCAGCTCTCTCCAGCAAAGCAGCCACCGTGCCAAAGCGCTCGGGGTGACGGGGAGCGAGCACCATCAGCAGTTTCGGATCAACCGCGCGCAACTTTGGCCATGCTTCGAGCAGTGCAGCCTCTTCACCCTCCAGCGTGCTGCCGGCCACGACGAGCCGCAGATCTGCGGCGGCTGCCGCCAGCAGGCGGGTGGCAGCGAACTCCCCGGCGGCGAGAACGTCGAACTTGAGATTGCCTGACACTGAAACGTGCTCAGGCGTGCAGCCCAAGGCGCGAAGCCGCGCGCCGTCCGTCTCGCTCTGGGCCATTACGCGGCTCAGCCGCGCAAGGATCGGCCTCCAAAGCCAGCGCAGCCGCCGGTAGCGCGGCCAGGAGCGGTCGGAGATGCGGGCATTGACCACAGCCACGGGAACGCTCCGGCGAAAGCAACCGCTCAGCAGGTTGGGCCAGAACTCCGTCTCCGCCAGTACCAGTAGCCGCGGCTCAAGCGCGCGCAGCCATGACCGCACGGCCCAGGGCAAATCGAGGGGACAGTAAAAGACGCGATCCGCACCGAAGCGTTCACGGGCAAGCTGCTGGCCGGTGCGCGTGGTGGTGGAAATCGCCACGAAGAAATCCGGCAGCGCGGCATCAAGCGCCTTCACCAGCCGGGTGACAGCCAGCACCTCGCCCACTGAAACAGCATGGACCCAGATAAGCGCCCGGCCATTCCCTCGTTTTGCGAGCCTGTTCGCAGCCGCGCGGGTCAAGCCGATCCGTTCTCGCATCCCCTCGCGATACTTGTGTGTTGTAGCCATCCTCCACAACCACCATGGAGCGCTGATCACGAGGCCGGCAACCAGGGCCAGGTTGTAGAGAAACAGGGTCATGCGTGACGGAATCTACCTTTTCGTGGTCTAACTGTAAAATGATACAGTCGAGCACGATGAAAGTTCTGCGGACGATCCCCATATTGCTGCTCTGGTTGCCGATGGCAGCCATGGCCGGGCGTCCGACCTTGGAGCCGGCAAAGCCGGCCACATCGTATCCCGCCGTCGAGATCCATCAAAAGGAACAGGTAGCCATCGCCGTCGTGCCGTACTACACCCGCGAACAGGTGAAGATCTTCCGCCTCGATTATCTGAAATACAACATCCTGCCGGTACGGCTCATTATTACGAACCTGGGCGACAAACCCATCTCTTTGCGCGAGGCTCGTATCCTCTTCGAGCCCGCGAAGGGTAAGGGTGAGGAGATCCAGGCTGCCGACCCGGAGGATGTGGAGCGGAAGACGACGACAACGGATCACGTGGGCGAGGTAATTCCCATGCCTCTGCCGTTTCCGCCTATCCGCCCCAAACCCAAGAGCCACGACAAAGCCATTCAGCAGGATTTCAACGAGTTCGAGTACCAGGCACTGGTGGTGGAACCGCATACCACCCGCGCCGGGTTCCTCTTCTACGACATCTCGGGAATAAGCGATCCGCTGAAGGGAGCCAAGATGCACATCTTCGATCTGCTCAACGCCGACGGCCAGCGGCTCTTCTACTTTGAGATCCCCTTCGACAAATATCTCCAGTCCAAATCCAGCCAGACGAAGTGAGCCTGCCGAGGATCCGGCGCGACGAACCGGCCCTCAACTCCAGCGCGCTGCCGTGCAACTTCCCTCAGCCTTCAGTTCAGGCCGCCCTTGATCTCTTCCAAGCGCGCACTATAATACCGCCAATTAGAAAAGCCTTCACCTGCGAGTCGTGAAATCGCCGGTTCCTCTGGCAGGCAACGGTTTTCTGAGCCGAGTTCGCTGGGATAGGAAGCGAGGTGGTAGGGTTCAATGCTTCACTCACTCCCATCGTCGAGTGCCTTGGACGCGCTTTTCCGGGACTATGATGGCCCTCCTTTCTCCATCCGGCTGTGGGATGGATGGCAGTGGTCTTCGCGACCCGGCAAAACCCCCGCCTTCACCATCTCGATTGCTACCCGCGAGGCTCTGGCTTCGTTCATATCCTCACCCAACGAAATTACCCTGGGCGAGGCGTTCATTCATCGCGCTCTCGACATCGACGGAGATCTCTTTGAGGTTTTTTCGGTCGCCGAGTATCTTCTTGAACGTCCCCGCGGATTGAAGCAGCGGCTGACGGAATCCGCGCTGCGCACAGTGGCGGGCGCCGGACGCTGGCTCCGCCACGGAGCGCGCAGCTCCATGCGCAGAGACCGCTCCGC
>JAJZNH010000801.1 GCA_021811745.1 Acidobacteriota bacterium | reverse complement strand
TCCGATCTCGCGCGTTCCAGATTGGCGCGTGCCTGAACCACCTTGTCGATCTGCGCATTAATGGCCGCTTCATTCGGCGTATCGGCGTCCATCAACGGCTTCAACGCCAGGTTCGCCTTCTCCAGATTTGCCTGCAAATCGATCAGCTTTTCGCGGTGCTGGAACAAAATCTGGTCCATCGCTTTCCGCTGCTCGTCGGTCAGCTTGAGCCGCTGCACAATCCTCGGATTATTCCACCACCGGCCATGCGTTCCCGCGAACCAGAATGCCCTTTCCATAGGCGGCCGGTGATCCGCTAATCCAGATCCCACACTCGCGCTCTTAACCGGTCCCTGTGCGCCCGCCAAAGCTCCCGCCATCAGGACGCCCAGGACTGCCGCAACCGCCCATCCCCACCTTGTTGCCGTTGATTTTTGCATAGTGCTCTCCTCTCATCCGCCGTCAGAGGTTTCCCTCCCGTTTCGTTTGTAATCCTTTTTTTGTAATCCTTTTATTCCTGGCTGTTGTCTATTTCCATCAATTGCGCCAGAGGCTCCAGGGCGCTTGGCACCTGCTGGGAAACGTCGCTCTCGATCCTGGCCATGAAATCGGCTTCCGTCTCCCGGGCATTCGCCGCGGCGGATTCAGCCGCCAGTTGCCGCTGCCTGGCCGCTTGCGCGGCCGCCGCCATCCTTGCCAGCTCCTGCTGGTGATGATGCTCGTAGATGCCGCCCGTCAAGCCCCCAGCCACCAGCACGCCCGCCATTGCCCAACCCACCGCCAGCCGCCAGGTTCTGTGCCGCACAACGGCTGCCGCCGTCCGCGGACGGCTGTAGGCGGCCTCGCTCCAGGCGTGCACGCTAAGCCGAAAACTCCTGAGAGCCTGTTCCAGTTCCTGATCCCGCACTTCGTCCCCGGCCGACTCGACCTGCCTGCCCTTCCTGCCCGTCAATCCTGCCCATAAGTTCATCGCTTTCCTCCCACTTCCGCACGCACTTTCCCAAGCGCCCGCGAAAGGTGCGCCTTCACCGTTCCTTCGCTCAATCCGGTAGCCTGCGCAATCTCGCTCAACTCCTGCTCTTCCACATACCGCAGCAGAAAAACCGTCCGCTGCCGCTCACTCAGCTTCGCAACCGCCTTCCACACCCGCGCGACCTGCTCCCGCGCCAGCAACTGTTGCTCCGCCGATCTCTCCCCGCTCGGGAGCCACTCGCTGGCCTCTTCCAGATCCACTGAATTGAGTTGCGCCTGGCGCCAGAACTGCAACCTGCGGTTGCGCCAGTGATCTTTCTGCAGATTGATCGCAATCCGCATCAGCCACGTCAGCGTACTCGAATCTCCGCGGAAACTCTTCCAATTTCTGTGCGCCCTCAGGAAGCATTCCTGGGTCAGCGTCTCCGCCAGATCGGAATCGCGCGTCGATGCCAGCAGGAACCGGAAGATCTGCGGCCGGTGGCTCTGGACAACAGCCGAAAACTGCTCTGCGGCAATCTCTTCTGCCGTAGCCATAGTCATCGTTTCCAATGCGGTACCGGCTGCCATCACTCTGGTAGACGCCCGCATGGTAAGGGAGTTTACAGATGTGGCTCAATTTCCTCAATATCCGGCCCTTGCCCGGCTGTTGTTCCGCCCAATCCGGGGCATTTCTCCTTCACGGCAGCCGTTGCACTCCCGGCCAGCCCAACCGGAAGAGCCTTAACTTTCCGCTGGTAGGTATAATGGGGTGTTTCAAAACATCGCCGTAGAACAAATGCCGTAAAAAAACCTCGATCTTGCCCGCAAAGAATCTTGCGGAGACCGATCACAGCACGTGTTGCGGCAGGAGCTGGGCAAATAACGCGCAAGGCGCATATCAGCAATCGACAGCTTCCCTAAGACCACCCGAGGCATGCGCACGTCCTATGGCTGCACCGGCAAGCGAACGAAGCATGGAGAGAACAACGATGATTTCCCGGCGAACCTTTGTCAACGGCCTTGCCGCCGGCGTGGCAGGCTCGGCATTCGCATCCACGGCAAAGAGCTATGCCCAGATCGTGGGCGCAAACGACCGCCTGAACTTTGCCATCAACGGCGTGAACGGCCGCGGCTACGCACATCTTTCCGCGCTGCAGGCAAACGCCAAGACGGCGCGCGTGGCTTACTTCTGCGATCCCGATAACCATGTGCGCGCCCGCTTTGCCGCCAAAGCGCAGCAGGTGCTCGGCTACGCGCCGAAGTCCGAGCAGGACTTCCGCAATGCGCTGGCATCCAAAGAAGTCGACGCCATTACCATCGCCACCCCTGACCACTGGCATACGCCCATGGCCGTGCTTGGCCTGAAGGCAGGCAAGCATGTCTATGTCGAGAAGCCTTCCAGCCAGAATCCCCGCGAAGGCGAACTGTTGATCGAGGCCCAGAAGAAATACGGGAAGTGCGTGCAGGTCGGCGATCAGCAGCGTTCCTCGGGCTACACCATCGAAATGATGCAGAAGATTCACGACGGCTTTATCGGCAGGCCCTACCTGGCCAAGTCGTGGTATGCCAACACACGCGGATCGATGGGTATTGGCGAGGTGGTTCCCGTGCCCGAGTGGCTCGACTGGGATCTGTGGCAGGGGCCGGCGCCGCGCAGTGAATACAAGAACAACATCCACCCTTATAACTGGCACTGGTTGCGCCGTTACGGAACCGGCGAAACCCTCAACAACGGCACCCACGAGGTGGACCTCTGCCGGTGGGCGCTCCAGGCCGATTATCCGGAGACCGTAACCGCGACCGGCGGACGCTACCAATTCAAGGATGACTGGCAGTTCTACGACACGCTCATCACCAACTTTGGATACCCTGGCAAGACCATCAGTTGGGAAGGCCGGAGTTGCCAGGGTCTGCGCGACTATAACCGCGACCGCGGCGCGGCCATCCTCGGCACCAAGGGCTCGGTGGTGATCGACCGCGGCGGCTACGACGTCTACAACTGGAAGGGCAAGCAGATCGACCAGTTCCGGACCGGTCACCATACAACAACAGCGGACATTATCGGCGAAGACAACATGACCAACGCGCACTTCGCCAACTTCATCGCGGCCATTCACGGCCAGGAGAAGCTTCACTCGCCCATCGAGGTCGCCAATGTCACGGTAACCATGTTGCTG
>JAJZNH010001007.1 GCA_021811745.1 Acidobacteriota bacterium | reverse complement strand
GCGCTCGAGGAGCTCGCGAGCCGCCTCGTGCGCCCAGCGCTGTGACCAGGCGCCGTAGCGGACAGGGGCGTGGAGCTCGAGCCCGCGCTCGGAAAGGCCGTGGCCGCTTATATCCCGGCAGAAGAACTGTCCGCTCTTCTTGCAAGCAACACCCTCACTCCATTTACTCCGCGCACGAAGACGCGAATGCTGCAGTTGAAGACGGAATTGGCGCAGGCGCGCCGGACAGGATACACCGTCAACAACGAAGAGACGGTCTCAGGAGCGCTCATTATTGGCGCGCCCCTCTTTGACGCGGCACAGACGGTCTGCGGCGCAATCAGCGTCAATACTCCGACAGCGCGCTGCCCGGAGAAGCGTAAGCGCCTCCTGCTCAGCGCCGTCATCAAAGTTGCGAAAAGCATCTCCAACGATCTGGGAGACGCCAACTATATCAACCCCTACATCCGCAGTAAGGCTTGAAGAACGGCCCGCCAAAAATTGAGGTTATGCGCCATTCCGGTTCAAGTACGACATCTTCTTGCGGGAAAAACTACTATTGACAACCCACACCTGCCTCCTGCCGCGCGGCCGCCGTAACCATTGATCCCCTGTACGCTGAAGATTCCTTTACCTCCTGCCTACCAGTCCGCAACCGAACCATCACGGTGGTTGTAGGCCATGATGATCTCCGGCTGGAAGGGATGCTTCAGGGCCTCCTGTTCATTGATTTCAATTCCCAGTCCAGGGCGCGTAGGCGCGGTGCAGATACCCGCTTCAAGGGGAATAAACTCGCTCACGATATCGTTGCGCCACGGAACGTCGGCGCGCACCATCTCCTGAATCAGATAGTTGGGAGTCGCAAATCCAACATGAGTTGACGCCGCGGTCGAGACCGGTCCCTGCGGATTATGACAGGCCACCGAGATCGAATACGTCTCGGCCATCGCCGCGATTCGACGGGCCTCGCTGATGCCGCCGCAATGGGAGACATCCGGCTGAATAATTGCGCAGGCGCGCTTTTCAAGCAGTTCGCGAAACTCCCAGCGTCCCACCAGCCGTTCCCCGGTAGCGATCGGCATGGGGAGTGCGCGCGCAACTTCTACCAGAGCATCCATGTGTTCTGGCCAGCATGGCTCTTCGTACCAGTAGAGGTTGTAGTCGACGAGCATCCGTCCGAATTGAATGGCCGCCGCCGGAGTGCAGCGCGCATGCAGATCAAGCATGATGTCAAACTCATCGCCCACCGCATTGCGCATTGCTTCCACGCAGCGCGCGGCCCGCTTCAGAGTCGATGCGCTCTCAACCAGCTCTGAGACCGGGATGGGCATCGCCTTGACCGCGGTAAAACCCTTTTCCGCGCTCATAAGAATGCGCTCGGCGAACTCCGCGGGCTCGATCGTCTTGTACATGTTCTCCAGCAATCCTCCGCCGAGATGATCGTAGAAGCGCAGGGTATCACGCACCGGCCCGCCCAGCAGATTGCATACCGGCTCTCCGAGTATCTTTCCCTTGATATCCCAGAGGGCCTGGTCGATGCCGCTCAAGGCGGAAAGATTGGTTATGCCGCCGCGCCAGAAGTATTGGCGGTGCATGATCTGCCAGATGTGCTCAATGCGCCGCGGATCCTGACCGATCAGCAGCACGGAAAGATCCTGCACGGCGCCGACGACGCTGTGCGTTTTCCACTCCAGCGTCGCCTCGCCCCATCCATAGAGACCGGGCTGATCGGTTTCTACCTTCACAAAAATCCAATTGCGCATGCGCGCGTTGACAACCAGGGTTGATATGCGCGTGATTTTCACGGTTGCATCTTCTCCTGAAAGAGTTCCTTGATGGTGTTGACCAGCTGCTCCACGTCGACCTCGGCAGCCTGGTCACTGAACAGCGTAGCTTCCATGAATAGCATGCCACGCAACATGTTTACCCGTCAGAAAGTACCTCCGTGTGCCCGAACCTTTACGCCGCGACGCAAGCAAGCCAATCACCAGATTGGCGAGAATGTCGAGCGCGAAGCCGCTCCGGCCAAGCACTATCTTCATGGGACGCTACGGGGGACCTCCACCCCCATCGGATTGACTGATGTTTATGAGAGCCACTCATCGCGGTGCTGATCGATGAAATCATCGTCGATCAGGTGCGGATAGGCTGCGATCACGCGATCGATTTCCTCGCTCTGGCCCTGCGACAGATCCTCGTTCGGATTCAGGCACCAGCGGCCCTGCATCAGTCCCTGGCGGCGCAGAACCTCGTGAATGCCGGCGATACACCCGTGAAATCCATTCACCACATCAAAGACGGCAGCGTTCATGTCGGTCACCTCTGCACTCCGCACCAGCCAGCTGCTGTCAACTAAAGTCGCGGAGTCCGGCTGGCTGCGCAGTTCGCGATGCAGCCGTACAGCACCCAAAGTCCACACCGCCCAATGGCCCAGGAGTCCTCCGCGAAAGTGAACCGTCTTCCCGGCATGGTGAAAGGGCGAGAGCAAATCCAGCACGATATGGTCATCATTACCGGTATACAGCGCAATGGCGTCGGCGCGCCCGGAATCAATCACTCCGCGCAGAAGATCCAGTGTGGCGTAGCGGTTGAACGGGGCCACCTTGATCCCGATCACGCTCTCAATCTCGGCAAACCTGCGCCAGAAGGAATACGAAAACATGCGTCCGCCCACAGCCGGCTGGAGGTAAAAACCCATAAGCGGCATCACGTCGCCGACCGTGTGCACATGCGCAAGAACCTCTTCGTCCGATGCATCACGATAAGCTGCCAGACTCAGCAACGCTATTTGATAGCCGTGCTTCCGCGCCGTCTCTGCTTCGCGGACGGCCTGTTGGGTACGCCCGCAAACGCCGGCAATCAGGATCATGTCACGCCCGGCCAGTGTGTCTGCCGCGAGCGCGAGCACAGGCTCATAGAGTCCGATTGACGGCTCGCGAATCGCAAATTGCGTTGTGTGAACCCCAACGGCGATGCCACCGGCTCCAACCGCGGCATAGTAGCGCGAGAGGCCGCGCTGGCCCCGCTCGTCCAGCTTTCGCTCTGCCGTAAGCGCAAGCGGATGCGCGGGGATCACGGTCCCATCGCGAAACTTCCGATACCATGCCTTAGAACTTTCCATCGCGTCTCTCGAAT
>JAJZNH010000848.1 GCA_021811745.1 Acidobacteriota bacterium | reverse complement strand
CTGAACGAACTGCTTGTAGGTTGCTTCGTCTATGACGGCTCGCTCGACGATCCATCCCACCTGGTTCTTCTGCGTCTTCACCTTGAGAAAGCGGGGTTGGCGATCGAGCACCTGCAGGGGCTCGCCATTGACTACTTCGGCAACGCGTCTGGAAACCGGGGCCACGCGATCGCGCAGGTACATCTTTTGGGCCGTGACATAAACCGTTTCGATGTGCGCAGGCTTGAATCGCTCGCATCCGCACGTGAATGCAAGAACACACAGTACGAGCCAGGGCCCGAAAGAACGCCACTGCCGAAGAGGAAGCACGAATGGGATGGAAAATCGCTTGAGCAAAACCCGTTGTATCCCTTCTGAGGATAGCACCTGGTAGACAGCCGGAAAGCGCGAACAGTGAGCGGAACGCGTGGATACGAAGGAGGTACGCCGCGAAGCATCCGCGACAACAATACTTCTATCCACGCATTTGCTCGGCATCCCTCTTTTCCGCCGGTCGCGAAAGCTGCTATGCTGCCTGCGCAAGGAAAAGCGATTTAGGCGAAAGGGAATGCGCATATGTGGTTCCTGGGAATGGACGTAGGCACCGGCGGGACACGAGCTGTGATTGTGAACGATGCGGGGCGGCTGATTGCCGGAGCATCAAGCGAGCACGCGCCCTTTCGCGCCGAGCATCCCGGCTGGGCCGAGCAGGATCCCGAAGACTGGTGGCGCGCGGCGCAGGACGCGATTCGCAAGGCGCTCGCCGCCGCACCTGAGCCGCGCCAACCGATCGCCGCGCTCGCGCTCACCGGCCAGATGCATGGCGCGGTGATGCTCGATGAAAGCGGTGCGGTGCTGCGGCCGTCGCTCATCTGGTGCGACACCCGCACTCAGCCCGAATGCGACTGGCTCACGCAGAAGATCGGCTACGACCGCCTGATCGACCTTACCTGTAACCCGGCGCTGCCCAACTTTACGCTGACCAAGCTTCTATGGGTGAAGAAGCACGAACCGGAGACCTTCACCAAAGTTCGCCACGTCATGTGCCCCAAGGACTACGTGCGCTACCGGCTGACAGGCGAGTTCGCCATCGACGTGCAGGAGGCTTCAGGCACGCTGCTGCTTGACGTAACCCACCGGCGCTGGTCGCGCGAGGTGGCCGAGGCGGCGGGGATCAAGGAAAGCTGGCTGCCGCGGGTCTTCGAGTCGCCGGAGATTTGCGCGCGCATCAGCGAAGAGGCCGCGGGTTTGACGGGGCTGAAGGCCGGAACGCCGGTCGCGGCAGGCGCGGGCGATCAGGGCGCCGGCGCCGTCGGCATGGGGATTCTGCAGCCGGGATCGGTCTCGGCCACCATCGGCACCTCCGGCGTGGTCTTTGCCGCAACCGCGCAGCCAACCCGGGATCCCAAAGGCCGCCTGCATACCTTCTGCCACGCCGTGCCGGGGCTATGGCACGTGATGGGCGTAACGCAATCGGCGGGCCTGAGCCTGAGCTGGCTCAAGGAGACGTTCTTTGCCGGGCAGAGTTACGATGCGCTGAACGAGGCGGCGGCCAAGGTTCCGGCCGGCAGCGCGGGGCTGGAGTGGGCGCCCTATCTGCTGGGCGAGCGCACGCCGCACCTTGATCCGGAGGTGCGCGCGGCCTTCGCCGGAATAGACGCTCAGCATACGGCGGCGCACTTTGTGCGCGCGGTGCTGGAGGGTGTGGCGTACTCGCTTCAGGACACATTTACGCTGTTTACCGAACTGGGAATCCCGGTTAGTGGCATACGGCTGGGCGGCGGCGGCGCGCGCGGCGAGCTGTGGCGGCGCATTCAGGCGGGCATCTACGGGCACACGGTGGAGGTGCTCACGGCTGAAGAGGGCGGAGCCTTCGGCTGTGCGCTGATGGCCGGAGTAGGCGCGGGGCACTGGGCCAATCTCGACGAGGCTTGCGCACAGGCCATCGAGGTGGCCCAGCGCATCGAGCCCGTCCCCGCGGACGCAGCGGCGTACAAGGTGGGTTATGCGCAGTGGAGAAAGCTCTATCCGGCGCTGCGAAGCCTGCGGTAAGACAGGGAATGAGGGAACCGGACAGGTGAACGATGCTACTGAATGGATGAGCAGGCCACCTGCCATAGGGCCATGCGGAGAATGGGTGGAATTCAGGTGATCGGCAGGAAGGATTTTCTTTATGAATGAAATACCAAGGCGCGCTTTTCTGAAAATGTCAGGGGCGCTGGCGGTCGGTTCGGCGTCTATCCTCAAGGCTGCCGGAATCCCGCCAGCGAAACCCAACGTCGTCTATATTCTGTGTGACGATCTGGGATTTGGCGATATCAATGCTCTCAATCCCCTGCGGGGCAAGATCGCTACGCCGAACATGGACGCATTGCGCGCCGAAGGCATGGCCTTCACCGACTGCCATTCCAGTTGCGCTGTCTGCACGCCGTCCCGCTATAGCATTCTCACCGGTCGTTACTGCTGGCGGACGCGGCTGCAACACGGCGTGCTGGGCGGCGATTCCCCGCCGCTGATTTCCACCCGTCAGATGACCGTGGCGCAGTTGTTCCAGCAACAGGGCTACACAACGGCCGGAATGGGCAAGTGGCATCTGGGACTGGATTTCGACAAGCAGGACTTCACCAAGCCCATTACGGACGGCCCGTTACAGCATGGATTCGATTATTTCTTCGGTATCGCCGCCTCGCTGGACATGCCGCCTTATGACTTTATCGAAAACGATCACTGGACGGAGGTTCCCAGTGCTCAAAAGGAATTCCCCTCCGACAGTTACGGACCGGTCTTTGTGAAAGGTCCCGCGCGGCTGGGGCCGGCTGCGCCCGATTTCGATGCCGTCAAGGTGCTGCCCTCGGTGACGGAGAAAGCCACGGCATACATCGATCAGCGAGGCAAGGATCATAAGCCATTCTTCCTGTATCTGGCGCTGCCCTCGCCGCACACACCATTAGTGCCTGAGAAGCGCTGGCAAGGCAAGAGCGGGTTGGGGCCTTATGGCGATTATGTGATGGAAACAGACTGGGCGGTCGGACAGGTGATGAGGGCCATTCAGGAGGCTGGTCTCAAGGAGAACACCATCGTCATGCTAACCAGTGACAACGGGTGCGCGCCGTATATCAACGCCAGCGGGATGGAGCAGGAGGGCCA
>JAJZNH010000487.1 GCA_021811745.1 Acidobacteriota bacterium | reverse complement strand
TGTACTTCGCTCCCCAGAAGAGCAGCCAGCCGCCCAGCAGGATGCGATACACGGCAAAGGGCACAAAGCCGTGCTTGCGCACCCAGTAGAGGAACCACTCCACCACGCCGAAGGCAACGATGAACGAAACCGCAGTGCCAAGCAGCAGCACGCCCCATCGCTGCGGGTCCATGACGACATGCCCTGCTGCGGTTCCGGCAGTAGCCTTGCCGTGGACCTCCTTGACGAAATCCCAGCCGGTGGCGGCAATCATGGTGGGGATTGAGAGCAGAAAGCTGAACTCCAGAGCGGCGGGACGCGTCATTCCCGCCGTTTGCCCGGCGGCGATCGTCGACATTGAGCGCGAAACCCCGGGAAAGACCGCCGAAAATGTCTGGCATAGGCCAACCCAGATCGACTGCGGAAGGTTCATCTCTTCCACATCGCGGGTTTCAGGGTCCTGGCGATCCGACCAGACATCCACCGCCCACATGATGACCCCGCCAATCACCAGAGCCCAGGCCATGGCATTCAGGCTGTCCAGATTCTTTTCGCTCCACTTGCGCAGCAGCAGAGCCGGAGCCGAGGTGCAGGCGAAAGCGATGAGCGTGAGCGCGATGGGATGATTGAGCCAGGTGCGATCGCCGCTTTCGCCTCTGGGAAACGTGCGCAGAAATCTCACGATGCGCCCCAGGTACAAAAGCAACAGGGCCAGGATGGCGCCGATCTGGATCACGATCGAGTACATTTCCCAGAACGCATTGTTCAGGGGAATGTGCATAAAGGCTTCAGTAATGCGCAGATGTGCCGTGGAGCTTACCGGAAGAAATTCGGTCAAACCTTCCACAATGCCTAAAAGAGTGGATTGCAAAAATGGGTTCAAAAAGCCTCCAGAACGCCACCAAGCTTCATTGAACACAGACTTCCGGCGTGCTCAATCCGCTCATGGTTGGTCAATGCCGTAAACAGGGATGCCTTGATCCAATTTATACATCAGCATCTCTGCCCGCAACGCATAATCTGAACCGGCAAAGTGCTCCTTCAGCCTTTGCGTCAGCTTGAGGGCGTATTGGTGGGCTCCATCGCTCTTCTTCTTGTCTTTACTGGCCGAGAACATGTTTGTCAGCACCGCGAGCCGGTAGCCGGCTTCATAGAGGGCACGCGCCGTCCGGGGGCCGTTCGGGTACTCGTCGGCGTACTTCTCGTAGACCTGCTCCTCCATTGACGGGCACTTGGCCGTGCCCTGCCAGCTTCCGCACAGCTTGTTGTCAATCAGGTCAAAAGCTGCCAGAGCCGCCCAGCGAGTGCCGGGATAGAGCTTGATGACCTTCTTGAGCTGAGTCTCATCCATCAGCTCGCGCATGTACGGCGCCTGAGTCTTGGCCGATGGCAGCGTGGAGGCATCGGCTTTCTGTAACTGCCAAAGAATGTCGGCTGCGCGCCATCTGGCTTCAGGCGCAAGCGGCGAATTCGGGAACATCTCCATCACCCGCATGTAAAGGAGCCGGGCGCTTTGCGCGGCATTCAGAGGCCCGTGCGGATCGGAAGCCAGTGCTTCCTCGTTTGCCGCCGCGCCCATCAGGATCTGGTCGCCGCCTGGAGTGGTTTCCTCGACAATTCCCTTGGCCTGCATCCAGCCGGAGATGGGCGGTGGCGGCGCATTGTCGCCCATTTCCGGCACATCCCTCTGGTCCTGCAACTCCTCGGCGTCAGTGTTGGCATAGACGCGCAGCCAGGGGCCGCTTGTGTCGGTCACCACCATCTCGCGGCCGATCTGCACACGGTCAATCTTTTGCGAACTGGTAGCGGGTGCGATATACAGCCAAGTCACGCGCAGCGGCGTGGCGCGCGGGCCCGCCGCAAGTTTCGGCGGTCCGGACCTGTTCTGGCCAGACACAGGCAGCGCAGCACACAGCAAGGCCAAACAGAAGATCAAGGCCACGGCCGCAACGGCCCGCCCTCCGCACTCTTCGCGCTTCATGTTCGCACCCTCCGGAACCTTCAGTCAGTAAGAAAGTCCTAGTGCAACGACGCTAGTCCTGCCTTTCGGTGAGCACCTCGGCCAGCAGCGCCGGATCTACATTGCCTCCGCTCACCACGGCCACCGCCTTCCGGTAACTGGGCAGCTCCGCCGCATGAAAGAGCAGTGCCGCCACCGGCACCGCGCCGCTGGGCTCGGGAACGAGCCGCGCCGTGGCTACAATCGCCCGCATGGCGGCGCGAATCTCCGCCTCGGAGACCGTGACAATGCCGTCCACAAAGGCGCGGATATGAGCAAAGTTGCGCACCCCTACATTCTGCGTGCGCAGGCCGTCGGCGATGGTCCGGCTGGTCAGTTCCGCCGGCCAGGTGACAATCTTACCGGTGCGAAAGCTCTCGGCCGTGTCGGCCGCCAGCTCAGGCTCTACGCCATAGACCTTCGCCTGAGGACGCATCTGCTTTACCGCGGCCGAAACGCCGCTGAGCAGACCGCCGCCCGAGACCGGCGACAGCACCAGGTCCACATCCGGCAACTCCTCGACGATTTCCAGGCCGCAGGTGGCCTGCCCGGCAATGATCTGCTCGTCGTCGTACGGAGGAATCACCACATAGCCGTGCTTGCTCACCAGTTCCTCTGCCTTGGCGAGCCGCTCGCTCGATGCCACGCCTACCTCGACGATCTCGGCCCCCAGCGCCAGCGTCGCCGCGCGCTTGATGGCCGGCGCATTCGATGGCATCACGATCACCGCCTTGGCGCCCACCTCGCGCGCCGCGTAGGCTACGGCCTGGGCGTGGTTGCCGCTGGAGTAGGTAATCACGCCGCGCCTGATCTCCTCCGGCGTGAGTTGCAGAATCTTGTTCGCCGCGCCTCGCTGTTTGAAGGCCCCCACCGGCTGCAGGCTCTCCGCCTTCAGCCAGATCTCCCTGGGAAAACCATAACCGGCAACCCCCGGAAAGGGTGCGCGCACCAGCGGCGTTTTCATTGCAATCGGCGCAATCCGTGCCGCTGCGGCGCGGATCGCCGCGAGATCTACCAGTTCCACACCAGCCGTCGTCATAAATGATCCCTTAACCCACGTATTATAGCGGCCGATTAAGGGGGCAAGGTGCGGACTGGAACCCTCCGCTACCGTCTGGCATGGTGGTTCTGAGTAGGGCGCCGCCAACCGAAA
>JAJZNH010000337.1:1834-3133 GCA_021811745.1 Acidobacteriota bacterium | reverse complement strand
CAAATCAATAAGTTGGGGTGTGATCCGAGTCACAGGACGGGGTGAATGTGGTCACAGCTAGCCGTTCTGGAAAGGGCGCAGACTCGGAGTCCAATAGGCGTGAAATCGAAATGCTTGCCAAAGCGAAGGAGGTATCCATGAGCTTCGCAAGCGGCTTGAAGACTATTGTCGTGGCGACCGACCTCCACGGCCAGTCCGAGGCTGCGCTGGAGTACGCGCGCAAGCTGGCCGAGGGGTATGGGGCGCGCATCGTGCTGGCTCATGGACTTGATCCGATGGATTACGCCGCGGTCGATGCGGTCCCCAACGGCGTTCGTGGGGAGCTTACCGAACAGGCGCGCGCGGTCCTGGATAAACTGGCCGGCGATCTGCTGCGGGAGGGGATTCATAGTCACTCCGAGGTTCGTGAAGGAGCAGTGGCGGAGATGCTGGTGGATGTGGCGCGCCAGTACGAGGCCGGGCTGATCGTCATCGGAACCAAAGGATCGGAGGGCGCGGGGCCGGTGGTTGTCGGAGCCATCGCCGAGCGACTGGTGCGGAAGGCGCCATGTCCGGTGCTGGCGGTAGCCGCGGATTGGAACGCCGGCCCGTGCCGGCCAACTCCGGGCGGGCCGGTTCTATTGGCTATCGAGCGCAACGAGGCAATGACGGCCGCGGCGGAAACGGCCTGTTCTTTGGCGGCAACCTTCAAGCGCACGCTGCTTGTGCTGCACGTACGCAGGCCTGCCGAAGTCTCCGCCATCCTGAACCCGACTCCAATTCGGCTGGAGGAGTTCGGCATCGAGCACCGCGGCAAGTTTCCGGTAGAGAGCATCGTCAAAGACGGCAAGCCTGCGGAAGCGATCCAGGATGCGATCGGCCGGTACCGCCCCTGCATTCTGGTGGTGGGCGTAAAGCGCGAGAGCGGCACGCCAGGACCACACGGCACGGCTTTTACCTTGCTGGCCCGTTCCCGGGCGCCCGTGCTCTGCGTTCCACCTGAGCCGGAACACACCGGGCCTGAACGGGAAACCTGCGTATCGCTGGAAACCATATAACGGCATGACCGCCCGAGGGGTGGATTTCTTTTTTTGATGGGGAAGAAGGCGAAGGATGGAGAAGAATCACCAACTCATCTCTAATCATCAGCGCGTTTTCCCGTTTATCGTGAATTGAGGGTTCCACCTACGTGCCGCCTTGCCGGAAGCGGGTCTGCGTGGGTGGGCCATTCTTTTTGGGGAAATCGTCACCGCCGCGGCATTTGCTTCAAGGGCAGAAAGCGGAAGGCCGCAGGAAAGCAAGTTGTTGAATATGCAAAAA
>JAJZNH010000337.1:0-1824 GCA_021811745.1 Acidobacteriota bacterium | reverse complement strand
AAATTCTCGATGTTTGACGCGCACAGGAGGAACCTGGCTGCGGCCGGAGGAACGGCTTCACACCGCTGGAGCGGGTACCGGGCCAAGGAGAGAGGGAGATGTGATCATGCAACGTGAAGCGAGGCCGGGACAAATGGAGGCCGTCGCGGCTCGTCCGCTGGCGGAACTGCTGGATTGCCCGCCGGCGACGGGAAACCTGCTGACTGGTTCGGCCGAATCCATTGAGTGCGATTCAGGCGAGACCGTCTTCCGCCAGTTTGAGCCGTGCAAAGGGTTGTATGTGGTGGTTTCGGGAGAGTTTTTGCGTAAAGCGGAGCGCCTGAAAACGCGCTTGAACCTGGGACCGGCGCACGCCGGAGAGTTGGTGGAACTGGCGGCGGCGCTTGGAGATGGACATCACACCTATACGCTAAGTGCGCTCACTCCCGGATCGCTTCTGTTACTGCCGATGGAAGAGCTCAGCCGGGCGTTCCAGAGCTATCCGCCGCTGCGGATGCGGCTGCTGGAGGAACTTGCCCGCGAAGTCTCGCGCGCCTATACCACCTGCTGTATGAGCCGCATCGTGCGCACCCGCCGGCCCAGCTCGCAGGTTGCCCAGGCGTAAGGAGGAGCTTGGGCGCCGGAAGCATTCGACCTCGGACGGCAACCCTCTCTGCCGCCGATTTTGACACTCCCCCTCCCTACTCCGTTGTAAGAATGCGCTATACTTCAATTTGACCAGCGGAATTTGTATGCCTTCGAGTCATTCCCATCACCCGCCGGAAGATTGCCTCAATTGCGAGCATCGCCATCTGCGTATGTTCTGCAATCTCACACCTGAAGCCTTGGCAGATTATGACGGGATCGGGATCATGATGAATCATGCGCGCGGCGCCAAGCTGTTTTCAGAGGGCGACCCGGCGCGCAACGTGTTTGTGATTTGCTTCGGACAGGTAAAGATCTCTTCGACCTCGCGCGACGGCAAGACCATGATCCTGAAGATTGCCGGCCCCGGTGACGTGATGGGATTGAGCGCGGTCCTGGCCAACGTCCCCCACGAGGTAACAGCCGAGGCCATCGAACCCTGCCAGGTCAAGACGGTTCGCAAGCAGGAGTTCATCGAGTTTCTGGGCCGGCACGGAATCGCTTCCATGCACGCGGCACAGGCTCTCTCCGGCGAGTATCTGACGGTCTTTCACGACGCCAAGCGGCTGGCGCTTTCCGGCTCCGCGGCGGGACGGCTGGCGCGATTGCTGCTGGATTGGGGACGAACAGCCGCCAACGGCAAACCGGAGATCAAGTTCACCATGGCCCTTACGCACGAGGAGATCGCCAACATGGCCGGGACCTCGCGCGAGACGGTGACACGCCTTTTGAACCAGTTCCGGCGCGATCAATGGATCACGATCAGGGGCACCAGTCTGACCATCGTAAAGCCGGATCAGTTGGAACGACTCACGGCATAGCCCTCTTTTCTCTTTCACCATCTCAGAAACTGTCGCGGGAACTGAGCCATCGGGCCTGGACTGCACACTCCTCATGCGGGTTTTCTCTTGCAGCCTGGTTCCGGCAGCGAGCCAATCGGCGATGAGCATCTCAAATTTGCGCAACGGCACTCTCCGCGGACGCTTCCGACGCCATGCCCATCGGCTCGCGCAGCGTCAGGACTGGGCACCGGGCATGAGCCAGAACCCGGTAAACGGTGCGGTCGCGGGTAAGATTCTCAAAGGCGGAGCGTTGCGTGGCGCCGAGCACGATCAGGGATGCATTGCGCTCGGAAGCCTCGGCCAGGATCTCGATGGCGGGGTTGCCGTGGACGACCGCCGGCTCGACGGTCAGGCTGCA
>JAJZNH010000063.1 GCA_021811745.1 Acidobacteriota bacterium | reverse complement strand
CATGTTGTTGGCGATCTCGCCGAAACCGTCTGCTCCGGTGCGCCGCATTTCAATATCCAGAATCCGGTAGCGGCGATTGGCAAAGATGACAGTAAGAACATTGAGGTTCTCGCGCGCCATGGTCCACAACGCCTGCAGTGTGTACATGCCGCTGCCGTCGGCTTCGAGCGCCAGCACCTTCCGGTCCGGACACGCCACGGCTGCCCCCACCGCGACCGGAAGGGCCTGTCCGATTGAGCCCCCTGTTACCGGCATCCGCTCGTGCCGCGCCGCATTGGCCAAATGCGTCAGTACAGGCTCACTCGATGAAACCATCTCTTCAGAAATCAATGCGTCTTCCGGAAGATGGGCAGCGATCACACGACCGATGCTGTCCAGCGTCAGCGTGCCATCGTCAGGAACGGTAACCGGTTCATGCCCAAAGGCGGGCGCAGCGCTGGCGGCGCCGCACTGCTGCGCGAGAGCCTCCAGCGAGGCCGGACCATCTTCATCGAGATCGGCCAGCAGCGAGATCGCACAGTTCTCCGGAGCCAGCCATCCCGGAGTTCCCGGATAGCCAAAGAACGAGACTGGAGCCTTGGCTTCCACCAGGATCAGGTTTTCCAGATCACGCAGCATCTCGATGGCGGGCTCGGGAAAATAGGGAATCTGGCGTGGCTGAAACCGCCCGCGCCCTGACCAGATCCGGGCTACGTTTCTTGCCATGTAAATCCGCACTCCGGTGGCGGCGGAGAGACGGGCCGCAGCCTCCAGTCCGCGTGGATTCAACGCCGATCCGCCCAGGAGCAGGGCTGTGCGCGGATTGCGCACCAGGCTGGCAGCGCGCCGCACCACATCGCCCGACGCAACCTGCCGCTCAGGCTTGGCGATCACCGGTCCCACACCCTCCGCAGCCGACCAAGAAAGATTCGCCGGCACGATCAGCATCGCCACCTGACCGGGTGGTTGGATTGCATCCGCAATTGTGGCCGAAACATCTGTCCCGATTTCGTGCGGGTTCCTGCAGGTCCGCACGTGCTCCGAGACTGTGCGGGCAAACGTTTCGATATCGGCGCTGAGAGGGGCGTCATACTTGAGATGGTTAAGCGAATGTTCACCGACAATACTCACCACGGGGGAGTGAGCCTTGCGGGCGTTATGAAAATTCGCCAACGCATTGCCCAGTCCCGGCCCCAGGTGCAGGAGTGTGGCCGCGGGCTTGCCCAGCGCTCGCGCGTAGCCATCCGCAGCACCCGAGCAAACGCCCTCAAACAGGCACAACACACCGCGCATTTCGCGGACCCGGTCCAGCGCCGCGACAAAGTGCATCTCCGACGTCCCGGGATTCATAAAGCAGGTGTCGATGCTATTGGCAAGCAGGGTTTGCAACAGAATATTTGCGCCCGTGGTCAATCCGTTCCTTTCCAGTGCGGGTCTGGGTGGCTTCCTGTGCAATCAAGATTGTAAGTGTAGCGCGCCGGGGGACTTTCGTCATGCCCAAAGCCCGATCCATCAATCTCTGTCGCCCGATTCCTGCATACTGGCAGGCTCTCTGGCCGCGTCGATGGCCGGCCGTCCAGCTTTCTGGAAGATCTGGTCGATCACGCGCAGCTCTTCCGCCGCGAAGGCCGGCCAGACTGAGATTGCCTCGCACACTTCATGGCCGACGTGCTTTCAAGCGGCGAGCATGGTTGCAGTTGGCGGCTGATCAGACTGATCGGGTTCGCCATCCCTTCATCCGGGTCCTTACGTATACATACCGTTGAATTCAAGGGCCGGCTGATTCCGTTCCCTTCAATTTGATCCGGCGATCCTGTTGCGGACGGAAGGACCGCCTCTCACCGCTGCGCCACATTTTCCCTGCTACAAATATCAGGTAAGAACACCACGGCAGTTGGTACTGCGCTACGATGGCTGGAGCCGATCTCACCAGACAGAATGTGCTCCGGAAAGAAGAGGACCGAATCATGCCGATAAGGACGATCATCGAGCCATTTCGGATCAAGAGTGTCGAGCCGATCCGATGGACGACTCGCGAGCAACGCGAAGAGTTATTAAGAGAGGCGCATTACAACCTTTTCCTTCTGCCCGCCGATGACGTTGTCATCGATCTCCTCACCGACTCGGGCACCGGCGCGATGTCTGTGCATCAATGGGCCGCAATCATGGAAGGCGACGAAAGCTACGCCGGCAGCCGCAGCTTTGATCGATTCCGCGATTCCATCCAGAACATCACTGGTTACAAGCATGTGATTCCTACGCATCAGGGCCGCGCGGCAGAGCGAATCCTCTTCGGTGTGGCGTGCAAGAAGGGTGATGTCGTCCCAAACAACACGCATTTCGACACAACGCGCGCCAACATTGAATTTCTCGGCGCCGAAGCCGTGGACCTGCTCATCCCCGAAGGCCGCCAGCCCGCATTGCATCACCCGTTCAAAGGGAATATGGATGTAGCGGCACTCGAATCTCTGATTGCGCGGGTCGGCCGCGAGCGGATTCCGCTCGTAATGCTCACCGTGACGAACAACTCCGGAGGCGGCCAGCCCGTTTCGATGGAAAATGTTCGCCAGGTGAGTGCGGTCTGCAGGCATCACGGCATTCCGCTCTACTTCGACGCATGCCGATTCGCCGAAAATGCCTGGTTTATCAGACTCCGCGAAGAGGGCTACGCATTGAAGTCGCCCAAAGAAATCGCACAGGAAATGTTCGGCTATGGAGACGGCTGCACCATGTCTGCCAAGAAAGATGGCATGGCAAACATCGGCGGCTTTCTGTGCACCAACAACGACCTGCTCGCGCAGCAGGAGAAAGACCTCCTGATTCTCACGGAGGGCTATCCGACCTACGGCGGCCTCGCCGGACGCGATCTCGAAGCCATTGCCGTGGGAATTCAGGAAGCGCTTCACGAGGACTACCTGCGCTACCGCATCGCTTCAACGGCGTATCTCGGCAACCACATTGCAGCAGCCGGCGTGCCGATCGTTCAGCCTCCCGGCGGTCATGCCATCTACCTGGATGCGCGTTCTTTTCTGCCTCACATCTCTCCCGAGCAGTTTCCCGGCGTAGCTTTGGCAGCGGAGCTCTACCTCGAAGGCGGCGTCCGTTCCGTCGAGATTGGCAGCCTTATGTTCGCTGCAGCGGCACAGATGAACCT
>JAJZNH010000708.1 GCA_021811745.1 Acidobacteriota bacterium | reverse complement strand
TGCTTTCCCTCGGCGGCTAAAGCGGTTCTCCAATTGGTGTCGAGCGAGGCCGAGGCGATCAAGTGGCGTTTTCCTTAAGAAAACGCCACCCTGCAGGATTTTGGTGACTCGATAGAAATTGGAGAACCGCCTTAAAGCCGCGTGGATTTTGGCGCCTTTGTCAGTACGGACTGAAGCCCGTACCCTTCAACCCGTACCCGGTCGCTCATGCCCTTTTTTAAGGACAGAAAGGCTCGCCCGCGGGAAGCACACTACAAGTGGGGGATGTGTGCGGCCCAGTTAACGTGGAGGCCGGCGCGGAAGGTCATGGGCAGGCTGGGATAGCCGATGGGGGCCATGTGCTGGTTGTTGAGCAGATTATCGGCCTGCACCTCGATGCCGAGCCAGCCCAGGAATTGATAGCTTCCGCCGAGGTCGATTCCGGCATAGCCGAAATCGAGGTTGCGGTTGGGGAGCAGGAGAGCGTTGGGATTGGCGCCGTATGCGGAACCGCCGAGGAAATCGGAGTCGTCGGAGCGGCTGACGAAGGCGGCGTTGAAGACACCGGTGATCGAGCTGCTGGAAAACGTGACGCCGAGAAATCCCGTATGCGGCGGCCGCCGGAACGGCCGTGCGCCCTGGAGAGGCGAGTACGCGCCAATGGGAATGCCCTTATAGGTGGGCAGCGGCCCGAGCAGTGCGTAATCGGAGTTGGTAAAGGAGCGCTGTACGACGGCATCGAGATAGGTGTATCCGCCGCGCAGGAAGAGATCGCGGCCGATCCCGGATTCGACAGTGCTCTCAATCCCCATGGCCCGATAGGCTTCGCTGTTGATGCTTAGCTCGTAGGCTCCGCTGGACTGAAGGAAGGCTTCGAGCTGGTTCTGCTGGGCGGGGGTAAGGTTGGGCAGCAGTTGGGGAACCAGATTGAAGCCGACGTACTCGATTTGGCGGCCAAATTCGTTATGGAAAAACGTCGTTTTGAAAATAATGTGCTGGGAGAGAAAATCCTGCTCCAGGCCGCCTTCCCAGGTGCGGGCTTCCGGCATCGCGAGCTGCGACACATGAAGCTGCTGGATGGTGCTCTGCCCGCCGTTCTGCTCAAGAAAGCTGTAGAGGGAATAGAACTGGTCGGTGAGCGAAGGCTCGCGTACGCCCTCGCCGAAGTTGATCAGGAGGCGGGTGCCGCTGAAAACGCCGGTGCGCGGGCGGAGCGCATAAAACGAGATGCCGCCCCGGGGCGAGGTCTGCGTACCGAACAGGGAGTAGTGCTCGATGCTGCCTGCCAGAGTGTAGAAGAAGCGGGTTTTGAAGTCGCCGTGCACGCTGGCCAGGTATTCGTAATTGTCGCGAAAGGCGACCGGGTACGGGCCGCCTGGCTGGGCGCCGCGCTCGCGCTCATAGCGGAATCCGATGACGCCCGTGAGGTGCGGGGTAGGGAAGAGATCGCCCTCATAGACATATTGATCGCGATTGTTGACGATCTGGTAGGCGGAGGTGGGCGTGTAATCGAGCAGCGCCTGGCCGGTGACGGAATCGCCATTAGCGCCGGTGATGGTGACCGGATACCCGTAGCTGTCGCCGTAGGCGTCGAAGGTCCCGCTGCCGGCCTGCAGCCAGCGATTGTATTGTTCGCGCTTGCGCGTGAGCCCATAGCGAAAGCTGTTGCGGAAGTTGGCGGTGGTCTGGTTCTGCAATAGCCCGCTCAGGTAGAGGTTCTGGTCCTTCTCAGTAGCGTTGTCCGCGACGTGAAAAAAATTCCACGCGTTGGGAACGCCCGTGGCATCCACGAAATAATGAGCGGTGGCGCGGAGGAGGGTGTTGCCGGTTAGCTGCCAGCCGAGATTCGCGGCGCTGGTGGCAAGGTGGTATTCGTCATTGGGCAGCGCGTTCGCGGTCTGGAACCAACTGAAGGCGCCGAGATAGTCCAGCTTGCTATGCGCGCCGGCAACCTCCAGTTCTTCGTGCGAGGTATGCAGGTTGCCGATGTCTCCCGTCAGCAGGACGGAGGGAAAGCTGGTGGTGCCGTGCGGGGTGGTCAGGCTCACAACGCCACTGTCGGCGCCGCCGCCGTAAAGATTGGTGTCGGGACCACGATAGACCTCGGCGCTTTCGATTGCGGTGCTGGAAAGCGGTCCGAAGTCGAAGCCGCCGCCCAGATCCGTGGCGTCCACGCCATCCAGCACAACCATGGTATCGCTGGAATCGCCGCCGCGCAGAAACAGCGATGCTTGGGCGCCGTACTGGCCGTCCTGGGCGACGAACGCGCCCGGAACCTGGCGTAGCGAGTTAATCAAATTCGCGCGCAGGCCCAGCTCGGTCTGTCCGAGAACGGTGGTGGCGGAACTGGTCTGGGGCTGCGGCGTCGGCGTGCCCGTAGCGGTGACCACGATCGATTGGCGCACCCAGGCGGGCTCGAGCACCAGGTTGCGCTGGATGGAGTCGAATTGGCCGGCGTAGAAATCGGGCGTCTGCAACTGGCGGAAAGTTTGCGCCGAAACAATCAGAAAGAAGCGGCCCTTGATCCCGGTTGTGATCTGGAAACTGCCGTCGGCGACGGAGACAGCCGAGGCGACGACTCTGCCTTTGTTGACCAGAGCAATGCGGGCGCCGGCCACACTCGCGCCGGAGGCATCGGTGACGATGCCGCGCACCGATGCGGCAGATACAACTGTGGGAGCGATGGCGAAGAGCAGCGCACAGAGGACGCGGGCGGCGGCAGATTGGAGGCGGCCCCGGAAAGCGGAAACAGGCATGGACAGCTCCTTCGTTCCCCTCGGAACGTGAAAGCGGTTGCGCGCCCTTGGACCGGTCTCCTGACTTGCGCCGGGTTCAGCCTGCCTTCCCAGGAAGCGAGCTGCAGTTGCTCACCTCTCAGTGGCTCGATGGCACTCCACGCGGGTGCGAGAGAATGCTGGCCGACCTTCTGCCCGCCGGTCGTAAAACCGGCTACGGCAGATGCGCTCACAGTTGCGGGGCAGTGGCGGATTTTCACCGCCTTCCCGAGCATCCTGGGCGAATCGGGTTGTGGACAAGCTGCGCCGATTTGACGCAGCAATGATGTCATGGAATCGACTTCCATCCCATCGACAACATGGTAACAGAGGGAAGAAACGGGGTGCGGATATGAGGTAGTGTCTGAAATGTGCGTTGAT
>JAJZNH010000399.1 GCA_021811745.1 Acidobacteriota bacterium | reverse complement strand
GTGGGCAGCAGGAGCTCGGGCAAATGCTGATTGTGAAAAACGTTAAAGATGAATGTGGCCAGCACCAGCGTGGATGCGATAGCCACCACATCGAAAATGCGGCGCAGCAGCCTCCAACGCTTACGTTCGGGGTCAGAAAATATCTGGCGATCTGGAGTCGAGGATTTCATTCACGCATCAGTTTCCGAATTAATTGGCACAAGCGAATCACAAAAAGGTGTATTCTTCCACCCAAGCATCAGCGTTTTTGCATCCGGAAACGCTGCTCGGAAAAAGGCGTGCAATAGCTATACCTGAGTCAGCGCCTGATCTGAAATGTCAATTTTGCGCCAGCTACTGCCACGGCCACTACATAGTACGAATCGTATGGAACTAGCCTCACAGAGTCAATCGACGGCCCCCCGTCCTGGTATCTCGGGGTATCACGTACCCGTTCGAGCCGCTCTCTCGCCCATTTTGGCGGTGGTTGCCGGTCTGCTCTTGCGCCTGTGGATGCTCAAGAAGCTCTTTCAGGTTGTCGAAGACACCAGAATCTACGGAGGGATCGCGGAGAATCTTCTTTGGCATGGCAGTTACGCCTTCACAGGAGCAAAAGGCATATTGCATCCCACGCTGATCCGCCTGCCGGGGTATCCGCTCTTCCTGGCGATGTGTTTCCGGATCTTTGGTGTAGGTCATTATGTCGCGGTGGCCTATGTTCAAATTGTACTCGATTTAGTCGCATGTCTGCTGCTGGCTGACTTCGCCCGCCTTGTAGCGCCCCGGGCGTATCGCTCCGGCGCGGCGCACTGCACGCTGTGGCTGGCGGCGTTGTGCCCCTTTACCGCGACCTACGCGGTTCAGCCGCTGACGGAGGGGCCGACGGTCTTTTTGCTGGCGTTGTCTATGTGGGCTGTGGCCCGCTTTCATGGGCGGCCGGGATGGAAGTACGCGCTTGTCTTCACCTTTGCGGCGAGCTGTAACGCTTTGCTGCGTCCGGACGGAGCGCTGGGCGCCGTCGCTCTGGCTCCGGCGATGTTCCTTGGATTACCCCGGACAGCGATTCCGCGTCCCCGGCTGATTCGCATGACCCTGATCTGCGTGGTTTTGGCGGCGCTTCCTTTTGGTGTGTGGACCGCGAGGAACTGGCGCGTATTCCATATTTTCCAGCCGCTGGCGCCGCGTTCGGCAGCGGATCCGGGAGAGCCTGTCTATTCCGGCTGGGAGCGCTGGGTGGGAACCTGGTGTCTCGACTATGCGTCCACTTACAACATCTACTGGAACATGCCGGACCACCCAATGGAACTGGCCGACCTGCCCGGTCGGGCCTTCGATTCGCCCGCGCAGCACGCCGAAACCGCCGCGCTCTTTACCGCCTACAACCGAAGCGGTTACCGGGTGACGCCGGAGATTGACGAGGGCTTCGCGAAGCTGGCCCGGGAGCGCATCGCCGCGCGGCCGCTCCGCTACTACCTATGGCTACCGATGGGCCGCCTTGCCGATATGTGGCTGCGTCCGCGCCTGGACGTTATGAACATCGACCTGGATTGGTGGGTCTATTCGCGCCACCATGCAGAGACCCGCTTCAGTTACGCCTATGCGGCGCTAAATGTGTTCTATTTGCTGATTGCGCTGGGTGGTCTATTCCTGCGGCCTCGCTTCTGGCAGGCCTTGCTGGCTTATATGATGCTGCGCAGCGCGCTGCTGCTTACCGTGACGGCTCCTGAAACCCGCTACACGGTGGAGTGCTTCCCGATGCTCTTTGTGCTGGGTGGTGTTGCTCTTTACTGGGTGACGTACCGGGTGTGCTTATCAGTCTTGAAGGTAAAGGCATCGCCCGGCAGCCGCTGATTGAGTTTGATATTGGAGTAGGTTGAGACGCGGTACTGGCCGGGACCTTCATCGAAGAATTGCTTGAGAGTTACGTCGCGCTCGGGATCGACCCAGATGGTGATCTTGCGAAAATACTTGAGCACCGCCGAATCTTTGGGGACCAATTCAAGCTTTTCGGTCCTGACTTCGCCAACCATCTCGGAGCCTTGGTATGTAATGTTCCACTTCTCGGCCAGATCTTTTCCGCTGGCGCCAAAACCAACCCCCACGTAACTCTCGAGCTTGCTGGCCTTGGAAATGGTGGTCACCTGATCGATCAATTTCTCATACAGCCTGGCGGTGCCGCCGTTGACCGTGATCACCTTGGGCACAGGCCTGTCATTCTCCTCGCGGATGTGAACGCCCATCTTGAAGGACTTGCCCTTGCGCTCGTAGTAAATCGAGCCCTTCTGGATGTTCTTGTCGGTTACGGGTTCGGTTGTCACCGAGTCAAACTCGAAATCTGCCGAGGCCGTGCGGAAGCTTGCCGCGGACTGGTCAAGTTTGCGCAGCACGCTCTGGAGATTGTCCGCCGCGAAGGCGGGCCGCCCCGGCAACAGAATGATCGCCGTCAGAGCGGCGAAAGCAAAGCCAGATTTTCTTCCCAGATACATAAGCTCCCTTGATTCGTTGGACGCGCATCCGCATTTCGCGGACGAGTCCGGCCAGATTACCGGTGTGCCCAGATCTTCCAGGCCAGATGCCCCCGGGAGTCCATGACGGTTTGCCATCGCTCAACGAAGACGGCATCTCCGGTCACCGGCTCGATTGCGTCGCGCAGCGCGCTTCTCACCACGCGGTCGGAGGCGCCCTCGGGTATCGTTACATCCGAAGCTCGTACCGTCACGATCAAGCCGTTGTTGCCGTCACCGCTGATCTGAATCGGATGCATGAGCGCCGTGATGGGAGATGGCTTTGCGCCGAAGTTCCACAATTGCGGCGTGACGAAGATGAACAGGAGAATCAGCGTAACCATCACATCGTAGTGGAAGCATCCGCGGGGATAGGCCCAGTAGAAATAGCTCTTCAGAATCTGCTTGAAGCCGCGCCTGGACCGTCCGGCCATGGGCACATCTGAGTTTAAAGCAGGGTTCAAGGGTTTCATCATGCTTCCCTCGCAATCCGTTCAAGTCCGCCCATATAGGGCTGAAGGGCCGCTGGAATCAGCACCGTGCCGTCAGCTTGCTGATAATTCTCCAGGATCGCCACCCAGGTGCGGCCCACGGCCAGACCGCTGCCATTGAGCGTATGGACAAATTCCGGCCTGGCCTTTGCGGCCTGACC
>JAJZNH010000602.1 GCA_021811745.1 Acidobacteriota bacterium | reverse complement strand
CGTAGGTTCGCTGTGCCGCTTGGCTCCTTTGAGATAGGCGAAGTATTGGCGCTTGATCCGCTCATTTTCCGCGTTGTGTTTCGTCATGGTCTCTCACCCTTGCCTGAAGTCACTGTTTACGGTGGGGGAACGAGTCTCGCTTATATGCCGATGATTGGATGCGCTCCGGAGATGCCTGTGGAACCCGATTTCTGAGATTCCGGGCATGCCGCGCGTGAAAAGTTATGATCGCTGTATGAAACGTGTCCTCTTGTCCTGGAGCAGCGGCAAGGACAGCGCCTGGGCACTCCACGTGCTCCGCCGCGATCCTGCTATTGAGCTGTGCGGTCTGCTCACGACTCTGAATGAGCAATTTCAACGCGTCGCCATGCACGGCACACGGCGCTCCGTGCTGGAGGCGCAGGCGCGGGCTGCGGGGCTGCCGCTCTGGATTGTTCCTCTACCCTGGCCCTGCCCAAATGAGATCTACGAGCAGCGCATGGCGGAAGCCTGCAATCGCGCCGTTGCCGAGGGCATTGACGCCGTTGCTTTCGGTGACCTCTTTCTTGCCGACATCCGCGCCTACCGCGAGAAGCAAATGGCGCCCACTGGACTTGAGCCACTGTTTCCTCTCTGGCAGGTTCCCACCGATGCGCTGGCCCGCGAAATGATCGCCGCTGGGCTCCGCGCCAGATTATCCTGCGTCGACAAGAAGCAACTGCCCGCCACCTTCGCCGGTCGCGAATTTGATGAGGCGCTCCTGCGCGATCTGCCGCCGGCGGCAGACCCCTGCGGAGAGCGCGGTGAGTTTCACACCTGCGTTTACGCCGGGCCTATGTTCGCAGCGCCGCTGCCCATTGAAACAGGAGAAATCGTTGAGCGCGACGGCTTTGCCTTTGCTGATTTTCAATAAAGGCGCAGGTGCTCCGGCGCCTCCGGCAATCCGGCCTGTGCGGGCGTCGGCAGCGTGTGTTTGGCCTGCCACTGATACCGCAAATCGTCCCAGCGCTCGCAGCGGCCGATCCACAGTTGTGCGGCCATGTCGTAGTGGTTCAGGTTGTTGCGCAGCCAATAGGGCCGGTTATCGCGCAGCCATGCCTGCCGGTAGAGACCGCGCAACAGCGAGTAGCCATCGCGAATATCCTGCATCCAGCCGTTGTTCGAGCCGATCGTCGCCAGCATTTCGCCGATTTGGCTCCGCCGCTCCGGATCCTCGCTGAGCGAGAACGCCTTGTCGTATTCCAGTACGATCTGGTCGGCGAGCTGGAACTTCAGTCCGATAAAATCCATGCGCCGCGCGCCCAGTTCCAGCGCATCCAGCGCATCCTGGTTATCGAGCTTTTCCGTGGCTCGTGCCTCTTCCACAAGCGCGATGGCGCGCTCGGCGTGCAACCGCAGCTCGTGCTCCGCCGGCCGCAGTTTTTCCGCCACCTGCTGGCCCTCGGAGGAGAACGGATCGACCCAGAAATAGCTGTCCTGCGCATCGACCAGGCCGGCCTTCTTGAAGAGTGTCTGCGCGGCCATCAGCTCGCGCTGCGCCTGGCTGATCTTGCCCGTCGAGTCGCGATGAAACGCCAGTCCATACGAGGCGACAAACGCATCCTCGGAGCTCTCGCCCGCCTGCCAGCCGGCCGCCGCGCCAAACAGCACACCGAACCAGTCCTGGTCAAAGATCCCTTCGCCGTCGTCGTTCCACGTCGTGTTCAACTCGCCGGTCGATCCCATCTTCTGGCCATCACGTACAAAGAGGCGGATATTATCAAGCGCCTGCACGTAATTCGGATACACGCGGCTGACATTGCGCACGCTTGGCGCCACCCATGTCTCCAGTCCGGCTTTCGTAAATGGCTCGATCAGCGGCGTGTAATCGGGCTGCACGCTGTAGCGCCAGGCCACGGCGATCATGTCCTTGGGCAGCGTACCTACCAGCTCCGGCGACTTCACGGCAATGTCGCCCCAGAAGAGGAGCCGCTTGTGATACGGCTCGAGCGTGGCATGAATGCGCCGCAGAAAGTCGATGTAGACCGCGCCCAACCCCTGCTGCTTGACCTCGGCGTGCGATTGCCCCATGCCCAGCTCAAAGGTCTCGTCCGCCCCGATATGCGCGTACGGTGCAGGGAAGACCTTGGCCAGCTCGGCAAACCAGCTTGCGATCAGCGGCAGCGTGCCCGGTGTGCCAGGCGCAAGCACGGCTCCGTGCGGAGTTTCTCCCAGGTCCAGGTACTGCTCGTAGGCCAATACGTGGTGCAGATGGCCGAAGGCCTCCTGCTCGGGGATCACCATGATGTGATATTTCGCCGCATAGGCGACCATCTCGCGCGCCTGGTCCGGCGTCATTGCGCCTCCCGGAAATGCCGTGACCGGCGAAACCGGGTACGCGAAAGTCGCCTCAAAGTAGGGCGAGAGGACATTGATTTTGTATGCCGCCAGCGTGCGAATCTCGCGCTTCAGGAAGTCCATGGTCGGCATCGGCCCGCGCGACCAGTCGTCGGACAGGCCCCGGTGCGCCATTGCCGGCCAGTCGCGCAGCGTGGGCGCCAGCAGCAGGGCTTCCTCGCCCCGGCCTCGAATCAATTGCTTCACCGTCTGCGCGCCATAAAAGATCCCGGCTGATGTTTCGGCGATCACGGCCAGGCCGTTCCGGCCGTCGGGCACCGTGACGTAGCCCTCGTCGCGCATCGCCGAATCGAGCTTGAGATCATGCCGCGCCAGCAGTTCCTTCGCTCGCGATGTCTCTGCCCGCTCCAGCGAAATCGTTACTTTGCCGCCAGTTTTCAGGCCGGCATTTTCGGCCGCCTGCTCCAGGTCTTTGGCGGCGAACTGGTCTTCGGCGTCCTTCCCGGCAACAACGCGCACGCCCAGCCTGCCTGCGGGCTGCGTCTCAACCGCCGTGCACTCTCGTGGCGCGGGCACCAGTTCGAGATTCGAACATGTGGGCGCAGCAATTTGCGACGTCTGCGCAGGCACGCAGTTGCTGGCACACAAAAACAGCAATGGGCCGGCGAGGAAAAGAATACGCATGGCCTCTCCCGAATGAATCAGAATTGCCAGCCAGCCTACTACTTCATTGTGCCGCGCACAAGAGCAGAGATCCGGTTTAGTAAGTAGCCCGGCCGCCACTCACGTCATAACATTGCCCGGTGACAAACGAGCAATC
>JAJZNH010000880.1 GCA_021811745.1 Acidobacteriota bacterium | reverse complement strand
GTCCATGTCACTGCTGATAGTCTCCCCAAGTGTCTCTCTTCGCTGCGGGCGCATCTGCAGCCGGAAGAGTTCATCCAGACCGTCTACAAGCGCGGGTATCGCTTCACGGCCGATGTGCGATCACGCGGCCCCGCGCCGGCTGGTACGCTTCCCCGCCTGGCGATCGTGCCTTTTGCCGCTGATCACGGCGTGCCGGAATACCTCGGTGCAAGCGCCGCCGAGGAAACCGGCATCCGTCTTACCCGATCGCGCCAGCCCATTGTTTCGGTCTTGGCCAGAGACTCGGTCTTCACTCTGTCGCGCCGGGGGCTCACTGCGCAGCAGATTGGCGAAACCCTCCGTGCCGACCTCGTCCTCACGGGCACTCTCCGCATGTTACCGGCGCACTTCCGCCTTCGGGCCGAGATGATTCGCGTATCCGATGGCGCGCAGATCTGGGTTGAAGATATGCTCGTCGAGCGAAACCGGATTGCAGCACTGGAAGCGGAACTGGCCATCCGGCTGGAATTCCGCCTGCATCAGGGCGGCCTGTCCATCTCAGCGGGCGCTGCCGAGGCCGAGCCGGAAAACAAACCCCAGCACCTTGAGGCCTTCGAAATCTTCCAGCGGGCGCATTACGAGTGGCAGACCCTGCAGCGCCACCGCATGCAGGACGGCATGCAGCACCTTATGCGCGCCATCGAACTTGATCCCGCGCTGATCCCCGCCCATATAGACCTTGCGAATCTTTGCGTCACCGAGGCACTTTACGGCTTCATGACTCCATCTGCCGCCGCCGATATGGTGCGCCGCACCGCCGAATCGATTGCCGATCTTCCCGTCCGCGCCCCGGCCGTTCTTCCTGCTCTCGGATGGGTTTGCTTCCACGTGGACCGTGATCTGCCCGCGGCTCTTCGGGCATTTGCGCAGTCGGCTGATCTGCCCCACGATGCCTGGACCACGCGCGCCCGCGCCATGTTTGCTCTCAGCCGCCACCGCTTTGCTGATGCTATTGCTCTATTGCGCTCCGCCATTCGCACCGATCCCTTTTCGCCGTGGCTTCATGCCCGCCTGGCCTGGGCACTCCATTTGTCCGGACAGGCTTCAGAGAGCGTCGCGCTGATCCATGAGGCGCTCGCGCTCTTTCCTGGACATGAGGGCGCCAATCTCTACGGTGCGATGATCCTCTCCTTTCAGGGCGAGGCTGAGCAGGGAACCAAGCTTGCCGAGGAATTAGCGGAGCATTTTCCCTACTTCGACCTCGCCACTGCCGTCCACGCTTACGCGCTGGCCTGCGCGGGGCAAAAGGATGAGGCTCGCGCCATCCTCGAACGTCTGCAATGGCTCAGCCGCGAGCGCTTCGTGCTCAAGACATTCATGCCGGCCGCCTACGTGGCTCTGGAAGACTTCGATTCGGCGATTTCAGAGTTACAGGCTTCCGGGGAAAGCCGCTGCCCCTGGTATTTCCAGATGCTGGCCGATCCGCGCTTGAAGCCGCTCCATGGCAGGCGCGAGTTCCGCGAGATGCTGGCCGTCATCACCCGCATGGAGGCCGATGGCGCCGCCAGCGGCAAGCCCGACGTTCTCTGGACAAAGAAGTAGCTCTTCCGGTCGACGAACGCCGGCAATCGCCGGTTCATCCGGAAGCCTACACACAGGCGCCTCGCTTCGAGCGTCGCAAGAGCAATCCTACTTCCGCTCTTGGCTCCGTCCTGCGGCATCGAGAACCAGCCGAAGCGCCGCAACTTGCTCTCCAAGGCACAGTAGGGCAGTATGAATTGGAGGATTGTGGAAATCCTACTGGAGGGCAAAGAACATGGCCGTAGTGATCAAGTTCGGAACCTCGGGATGGCGCGCCGTAGTGGCCGATGAATTTACTCTCGCCAACATCAGGCTCGCCGTGGCGGGAATCGCCGCCTACGTCAAGACGCTTCCGGCGCCGCATCGCGTGCTGGTGGGCCGCGATCCGCGTTTCCTGGGCGAGAGCTTTGTAGCCGAGGCTGCCAGGGTGCTGGCGGGCGCAGGTGTCGCGCCGATCGTGATTCCCGAGGCCGCGCCTACGCCGGCCATGGCCTATGCCGTGCGCACGCTCAAGACCTCCGGTTCCATCAATTTCACTGCCTCCCACAATCCGCCGGAATATAACGGCATCAAGTACTCCACTCCCGACGGAGCTCCGGCTCTGCCCGAGGTGACAAAGCAAATCGAGTCGGCCGTGGCGGCCATCGCCGCCTCCGGCTGCGCCGTTCCCAAGGCAGAACCTCCGGCAGGGGGCTTTGAGACCACCGACGTGAAGCCCGCATTTCTGAAACGGCTCGCTGAGCTGATCGATCTGAAGGCCATCGCCAAGTCAGGCATCAAAATTGTCTATGATCCCTTCTGGGGCGCGGGGCGCGGCTATTGTTCCGATCTGCTGCGCGAGGCGGGCGTGGCCGTCGAGACGGTGCATGACTACCGCGACGTGCTCTTCGGCGGCCATGCTCCCGAGCCGGACGACCATCTGCTTGCAGACGCTAAGGCGAAGATGCGCGAGACCGGCGCAGCGCTGGGTGTTGCTACCGATGGCGACGCGGACCGCTTCGGCGTTTTGGATGGCGATGGAACCTTTATTCAGCCGAATTACATCATCGCCCTGCTCTTTGACTATCTTGTGGAGACGCGCGGCTGGCGCAACGGTGTCGCCAAGAGCGTTGCCACCACCAACCTGGTCAATGCCCTGGCCGAGCACCACAAGGTGCCCCTCTATGAAACGCCGGTCGGCTTCAAATACATTGGTGAGCTAATCAACGAAGACAAGATCGCCATTGGCGGCGAGGAATCGGCGGGCCTGACCATTCGTGGCCACGTTCCGGAGAAAGATGGGGTGCTTGCAGGGTTGCTTGTGGCCGAGATGGTGGCCACGCGCGGCAAGAGCCTCCGTGTGCAATTACAGGAATTATTTGCCAAGGTTGGTTCCTTTTATCCCGTTCGCGAGAACTTCCGCTTGACCCCGGATGTCAAAGCCGCGTTCACTGAAAAATTGAAGGCCGATCCCACCGAGCTGAGCGGACGCAAGGTGAGCAAGGTGGTGCGCACCGACGGGCTCAAGCTGATCCTGGAGGATGGCTCCTGGGTCTGCTACCGGCTTTCTGGAACCGAGCCGGTGGTGCGTGCCTATACTGAGGCGCGCAGC
>JAJZNH010000060.1 GCA_021811745.1 Acidobacteriota bacterium | reverse complement strand
GCGCCCTTGGCGTAGCCATCATCCTGAGGATCGGAATAAAGCAGCACGCCAACAGCGCCGCGCTGCTCGGCAAGGTAGACTTTGACGCCGCGGAAGTTGGCGCCGTAGCGGCAAATCACGATCTTCCCGTGCAGATCGATATGCATGGCGGCAAGCTTGTTGAAGTCCTCCAGACGGCCGTAGTTGGCGTAAACCACCTCGGCGGTTACATCGCCGGAGCCTGAGGAGCCATTGAAGGGCATCACCACCCGGGGATTATTGTCGTAGGGATCGCCCTGCACGTGCTCACGAGCAGGGCCGGTCATCAGCAGATGCCCAGCAGCGTCATAGGCCTGCACGCGCACAACCTGGGGCCAGTTGAGGAGCACGCGGTAAGGGACGATCTCGGTCTCCAGGCCGGCTGCGCGAAACTTCTTCGCCACGTAGTTGGCGGTTTTGCGATCTTCAGGCGTTGCCGCCATGTGGGGCTGCGCGGTGAGTATCTTGAGCTCCCGGCCGGCAAGTTTGGCGCTGGGCACGGCGAGAAACTTCTTCTCTATTTTGGCCTCAGCGCTGAAGTCGACGTAGCCAAAGGCGGAGGTTTGTCCGGCAGATTGGGACTGCGCCAAGGCAGGCAGAACGACCAAAAAAATTGCGAAAAAGGGAAGTTTGCGCACAGTCCATCCTACAACCCCGCAGGGTGCAGCACACAATAAGCCGCTTTGCCGGCCCGTCAAACGCAGGGGCGGACGCTGGTACTGTGCCGAGCCCTCTTTAAGAGCACCGGGGCCGGTTAGCTGCGGCTTATGCCACCGGCTGGCTGCAGTGGGCACAGCGCCGGGCGGCCAGCGGAATTTCACTGAGACACTCTGGACACGCTTTGGTCGTGGGCGCGGCCGGCGCCGCAGGCTTCTTCAGCCGCGCCTGCAGCGCATTCACCGGCGTGACGATGGCAAAGTAAACCACAGCGGCAATGATCAGGAACGAGACCGCCGCATTGAAGAAACTGCCCACCTTGATCTGGCCTCCGCCAACGTGCAGGATCACGCCACTGAAGTCGGGCTTGCCGACAGTAGCGGCAATAAGCGGGTTCAGCACATCGCCAACCAGCGAGGTGACAATGGCGTTAAATGCTGCGCCCATGATAA
Source organism: Acidobacteriota bacterium (assembly GCA_021811745.1). Next base: position 2,025 of record JAJZNH010000060.1, on the reverse strand, counting down.
AGGCGACTGCCAGATCGACCACGTTGCCGCGGAGAATGAAATCCCGAAATCCCTTGAGCATGACTGGTTCCCTCCTGTGCGGGATGCGCTTGCCCTCAATGATTGCAGGTCATGCCGCATTGTACCCCGGCTCATCCTGAAGGTAAACAAGGAGTTGCCGGTGGCGAGCCGAGGAGCAAGAGTCCGCGCGATGGCGGTTTCAGCAGTGCCGTACACGGAAACGGTCCACGCTGAGCGGTGTATCCCTTAAGAAAATAAGAAAATCGCGGATTCCGCGAATGCCGAAAGAGCGCAGATCCTGGAACCCTCTAAAGGTAGACCCAGAGAAACACCACCAGAGCGAGGATCATCAGCTCCGCATACATCAAGATAAGGACCCCGGCGTAATAAAGATTCCTCTTGTGGCCTATGCAGCGGCCCGTCTCGACCATGGCCCAGCACACGGCGGGCACGGCGAGCGCATGCCAGCGCGAGCTGTGCAAGTCAGCCGTATGGGGAAAGCCGGCGAAATAGAGGCTGGCGGCCAGCGCTCCTAGAGCAAGCAAAATCCCGCGACTCAGTGACGGCTTCCGGATGCGGAAGATGGACGGGTGGGGAAGCACCGCTCCCCTAGTTTAGGAGGATTCGGGCTAACTTGCCACTAGCTCCATCCCCTTGAGCGACTCGGTGTAGGGCGCGCGCACAACACCGCGCTCAGTGATGATGGCCGAGATGTACTTGGCTGGGGTTACGTCGAAGGCCGGGTTGCAGATTCCGACGCCGTCGGGGGTGAGTTGCTTGCCGGCGTGGTGTGTCACCTCGGCGTGCGGGCGCTCCTCAATCGGGATGGCTTCGCCGGTTGCGGTGGCAAGGTCAATCGTGGACCACGGCGCGGCTACATAGAAAGGAATGCCGTGCTCCCGCGCCAGGATCGCCACGTTGTAGGTGCCGATCTTGTTGGCGGTGTCGCCGTTGGCGGCGATGCGGTCGGCACCGACAACCACAGCCTGGATGCGCCCCCGGCGCATCAGGCTGGCAGCCATGTTGTCACAGATCACCGTCGTCGGAATATGGTCGGCCATCAGCTCCCAGGCGGTGAGGCGAGCGCCCTGCAGGAAAGGCCGGGTCTCATCGGCGTAGACATGGATGCGCTTACCCTGCTCCACGGCGGAGCGAATGACGCCGAGAGCGGTCCCATAGCCGCAGGTGGCGAGCGCGCCGGCATTGCAGTGGGTGAGCACTCCGCCCTCGTCCGGCAAAAGAGCGCCGCCGAAGGCTCCCATAGCCTTGCAGGCGGCGATGTCCTCTTCGTACATGGCATGCGCCTCGGCCAGGATTCTGCTCTTGATCTTCTCCAGGGATACGCCACCTGCCCGCAGGTTGGCGAAGAGCACCTTCATGCGGTCGATGGCCCAGAAAAGATTCACCGCCGTGGGACGTGTCGCGGCCAGCCGGGCACAGATCTTTTGAAACTCCGGCGCGAACTCTGCCGACGTGGCGGCCCGGGTGTTCTTTGCGCCGAGGGCGATGCCATAAGCGGCGGAGACGCCGATGGCTGGCGCACCGCGGACGACCATGGTGACGATCACGTCCGCCACCTGCTCATGGGTAACAGCCAACACGTAGCTCTCCTCGAGCGGAAGCTTGGTCTGGTCGAGGAAGCGCACACCTTCGGGAGTCCAGGTAAGCGTAGGAATCATGCACATACAGTGTAAACTGCGGAGGGAAAGCTGGAGCGATCAGGCTGTTCCTGAAAACATTTTCAACTTCCACTGGACGCACCCGCGCTCCAATGCGTAGAGTTGTTCAGTACTTTCCAAGCAGTTTTTCTCCAGTTTCTCTGCTCTCCAAGGTCTGCCGCGTGCGGAAGGCACTGAGACAAGGAACCCTGGATACACAGCGATAAACAGGCAATTTTAGGAATCGGAGGAAGACCTCTTATGGCAACGCGATCCACCCCACCGGCGACGGCGAGCGCGCCCAGTTATCTTGGGCCGTTCATCACCGTCACCATCCTGTTCGGCGCCTTCGGGTTCCTGACCAACC
>JAJZNH010000256.1 GCA_021811745.1 Acidobacteriota bacterium | reverse complement strand
AATGAAGCTGTAAGTGACGGGCTGCCAGAGCCATCCGTGCAGAAAAGTGCCGGGGATGAAACTGAAGGCGGCGACCAGCTCGCCGGCCTGTTCCCGGAACGCCAGTTGCAACAGCAGCAGCCCGAAGTACGTTGCCAGGTTGGCAAGGATCAGGCGGCGCGTGGTTCCGCGAAAATCGGGAAAGGCGATCGGACTAGAGCCCATTCTAGGCATCGTGTCAACAGGTTAAACCGTTGTATGGTCCGCTGTCATGGTTTTCGGCGAGCTGCTAGGGCACGGCTACCAGGCTGCGATGTCCTTCGGCGTCGACTGAGCGCACGCCGAAGATGACATTATCCTTCGAGATGGGCACGGTAACGTCAACCGGCGCGGAGGGGGCCTGCGGCCTGATTACGCGCATAAATTGCCAATCCGGGGCGAATGTTTCGCGCCACAGCAGCTCGTAGTGGACTGGCGGGCCGGCGCCCGCCGGCGGCTGCCAGTGCAGGGTCGTACCGTTTTCCAGCTTCCGGGCGAGGATCCTGAGATGGGCGGGAGGGCCGGGCGACGAAGCCAGCGTCGCCAGCGTGGCGGCATTCAGGCGCGCCACGCGCGCCACGTAGCTGAAATCCACAAATTGCGCCAGGTCGCCCAGCGCCGGAGCGCCCGAGCCGGCGACGGGCATTACCACGTTCTGGTGCTGGTGGTTGTAGTTTTCGCGCCACTCGGTCAGCCGGACCGCCGCAAAGCCCTCGTGGTTGAAGGAGCTGTGGTCGCCCCCACGCAGGTAGCGGTCAGGCCGGAAGACGAGGAAAGCGCTGAAAGGCCGGCTCTTTGGGGAAGCAAAGTAGGTTCGCGCCGTATCGGCGATGGCTCGGGCAAGCTCCCGGCTCGGCGAGTCGCTCTCCTTGCCCAGGGCGCGGATACGACGGATTTGCTGCGGCGTGGCGGCCTCGGGAATGCCCTCAGAAAAGACGCGTACGCGGTTCTTCAACTGCAGCGTGTCGCCCGGTGTGGTGTCGCCACCCACGATGTCGTTGTTGAGCACGGCCTCCAGGTTCCAGTTCTGTTCGCGCGCCAGGTGCGCCAGATGCGCCGATCCCAGCAGGCCCTGTTCCTCCCCGGCGACGGCCGCAAAAACCAGCGTAGCCGGAAAGCGCAGTTGCGTGAGCGCGCGGGCGCACTCCAGCGAGACGGCTACACCCGAGGCATCATCGTTGGCGCCGGGAGCCGCGCCGCGAGCATCGAGGATGTTCGAATTGCGCGAATCATAGTGGCCTGTTACCAAGTACATACGCCTGGCCTGGACGGGATCGGTCCCACGCAGGATCGCGTAAATGCTCGTAATGCGCGTCGGCCGCGGGATGCGTCCGGCCCAGGGTCCGCCGCTTGCCGGGTCGGCGATGAAGGTGTCGCGGTGGACTTCAAGGCAGCCGCCGCACTGCTTTGAAATCTCGTCGAACTGGGCGGCGATCCAGTCCGCGGCCGCGTTTATGCCCTTCCCCGGGGGTAAATCCATTTCCATGCTGGAAAGTGTGCTTCGGGTACCAAACCTTATCAGGGTATCTATCGTCTCTTGTATGCGGGAGGGTTGGATCGTCTCCAGCGCATGGGCGATGGCCGGGTCTGGGGTGGCCGGAATCGCCGGGCTCGCGTCAACTGTAATGTCCGGCTGAGCCTGGCAGAGAGGCGTGGCGAGCGCCAGGCACAAGAGCAGGATCTTTTGAGAAAGATTCATGGCCTGTTTTCCATGGGGGTGGATTTCATCCGGTGCATGAGTGCCGTCCCTCTTGACCTGAGGCCGGGTTCTCTCCAAGAATAGCGGAGTTGTAGTGCGAAATCATATCATCCGGCAATACAAGATAGTCTGGAAAGAGAGGAGGCTGCAATGCCCAGCTGCCCTGAATGCGAAAATGAATTGGACATTGAAGAGGACGAAGTAGAAGAAGGCGACGTAGTAGCCTGCGATGAATGCGGCACTGAGTTTGAGGTAGTTGGCGTTGAACCGCTGGAGTTGGCGCGGGTCGACGAAGATTTGGAAGAAGACGACGAAGAGATGTTCGACGAGGAGGACGACGAGTGAGATCCAGCCGTGTAAGGTTGCTGGGAGGAATTGTTTTTGCAGTCATGGCCGCCGGGATATTCAATCTGGGACCGGGGTCCGGTTTCATCGAACCGCCCACCGCGCAGGCGCAGAACTTCGGGTCTCGCACCGTGACCGGCATCGTGGTGGATGAAGATTCCAAGCCAGTATCAGGGGCTATTGTTTTCCTGCGAAACCAGAAGACCAAGACAATCCGCAGCTACACCTCCACCGCCAAGGGTACGTTTTACTTTGCCCAGGTGAGCATGGTTCAGGATTTCGATCTGTGGGCTGAAAAAGGCAAGCAGAAGTCCACAACCAAGACCGTCAGTTCCTGGGACTCGCGCAAGGAATTTGCAACCGAGCTCAAGCTGAAATAGCCCGGCAGGCGTCCCGCAAGTTGCGACTCAGCGGCATCCGCCAGCCGGGAGCGCTTCGATTACAGCAAACGGGCGCCTTCTCGTTTATCCCTCAAGCTTCTTGACCACCAGCTCATTCAGAAGTGCGGGATTTGCCTGCCCCTTGGTGGCTCGCATCACTTGCCCTACAAAGAAGCCCGCCAGCGTCTTCTTGCCGGCGCGATATTGCTCCACCTGCCTGGGATTGGCGGCGATCACTTCGTCGATCAGCTTCTCGATCGCGCCAGAGTCGGTAATCTGCTGCGGCTTTTCGCGCTCGTAGACGGCAGGGAAGTCCTCGCCCTTTTCAAAGCATACGTCGAAGAGCTGCTTCATCTGCTTGGAACTGATTTTGCTCTCGTCAAGCAGATCGGCAGCCAGCACAATGCCGGCCATCGAAACCGGTGACTGCTCCTGATCGAGGCCCAGCGCCTTCAATCGCCCGCCCACCTCGCTCAGCAGCACGTTGGCCACGCGCCGCGGATTCCGCGCCGTCTTCGCCACCGCCTCAAAGCGGTCAGCAAACTCGCGCGCCGCGGTGAGCGTATGTGCGTCCTGCGTGCTCAGATCATATTCGGCGATCATCCGTGCCCGGCGCGGCTCCGGCATTTCAGGCAGGCGCTTCCTCATCTGCTCCAGAAACTCCGGCGAAACGATCAGAGGCGGCAGGTCCGGCTCGGGGAAATAGCGGTAA
>JAJZNH010000763.1 GCA_021811745.1 Acidobacteriota bacterium | reverse complement strand
TTTTCGTACAATGTCTTCAATGAAGCTGGGTGAACTGGCAAGTCGGCTGGGCGCGGAACTCCGCGGCGACGCAAACCTCGAAATCACCGGTGTGAAAGGCATTGAAGATGCCGGTCCCACCGAGATTACCTTTGTCGCCAATCCCCGTTACACGGCACTGGCCCGCAGCACCCGCGCCGCTGCCGTCATCGTCGAGCCTGGGTTCCAGGACATTCCTCCCGCTACCCTCCGCATCCAAAATCCCTACCTCGCCTTCTCCCGCGCGCTCGGCTTTTTTTACCGGCCTCCGGCCTATCCGCCCGGAGTCCATCCGACTGCGGTTATCGATCCCAGCGCCCAGATCGCCGAAGACGCGCACATAGGCCCCTATGCGGTCGTCGGCCCGCGTGTCCGTATCGGTCCCAACGCCACGCTGCTTGCGCATGTCGTGCTCTACCCCGGCGTCACCGTGGGCAGCCACTTTTTTGCGCATGCTCATGCGGTGGTGCGCGAAAACTGCGTCCTCGGCGATCACGTCACGCTCGAAAACGGCGCCATCATCGGCGGAGATGGTTTCGGCTTCGCCAAGGACGAGTTAGGCCACTGGGAAAAGATTCCGCAATCCGGCCCGGTGCGCCTTGGCAACCGCGTGGACGTACAGGCCAATGCCACGGTTGACCGCGCCACCGTGGGCGCCACCGAAATCGGCGACGGCACCAAGATCGACAACCTCGTTCAGATCGGCCACGGCTCGCGGGTCGGCCAGGACACGCTGCTCTGCGCCCAGACCGGCCTGGCCGGTTCCTCGATCGTGGGCAACAATGTGATTCTCGCCGGACAGGTGGGCATTGCCGGCCATTGCACCGTCGGCGACGGCGTCATCCTGACCGCACAGTCGGCCGTCTCCCACGATGTTCCGCCGGGCAAGATGATCTCCGGCTCGCCTGGCTTCGACAACCGCGTGTGGCTCCGCGCTGTCACTCTCTTCCAGCGCCTGCCCGAGCTCGCCAAGCGCCTCAGCTCTCTTGAAGCCCGCGTCGAAAAGGCGCTGGGCCCATCCGCCGCGCCAGCCGCACAGAACCCCGAGGAGGGGGATCGGTAATGCGCCAGCGATTTCCTGCCGGTGTGGGCCTTATCGCGCTCGCCACGGTGTTGCTGCTGATCACCGCATGCCATTCGCGTCACGTCGAGCTCACTGTCCAGAACCAGACCGGCGCCGCTGTCCAGCTCCTCGAAGTCGATTACCCCAGCGCCAGCTTCGGCGCCAACAAGCTGGCCGCCGGCGCGACCTTCCGCTATCGCATCCAGGTCGAGGGCAACGGCCCCCTCACGGTCATGTACACATCGTCTGCCGGCCAGCAGATCAAGAACCCTGGCCCCGATCTCTCCAACATGCAACAGGGCCGAGTCGACATCGTTCTCCTCCCCGGCGGCAAAGCCGAATTCCGTCCCCAGCTTTCTACCGGCGAACCCCTCCCCAGCAAGTGGCATTAGTCTTGCTCACGCTCGTTTCTGCTTGATTTCTCCCGGCTTTCGGCCCATCCTTTCCCCCAAAGGGCCGCATCCAACGGCCCAGGAGAGACCATCATGTCTACCAAACCGCTCAAAAAATGCGCCAATCCGACCTGCGACTGCATACCTGCCGATGGATCCAAATATTGCAGCGCCCATTGTGAAGGCGCAGGCCAGTCCACTGAACTTGTCTGCCGCTGCGGTCACCCCAACTGCGGAGGCAATGTCAGCGCCGCCCGGTGAATTGCCTCCGAGGTGCGGCTGCGCTGCCCTCCAGCCGCACCTCGACCCGCTTCAGTCTGCCTTCCGCCGGCCCGGCGCACCACAGCCGAGTTCTCTCGACATCATCTTCCGCTCCGAATCGCGTCATCTCGTCACACAATCTCCGACCAGTCAGGTTCGCCTTTCATCAGCGCCTCCGCCAGCTTTGCCACCTGTCCGGTCTTGATCTTCGCGAGCACCGGCGAGCCCAGGTTTTCTCGCCGCGCGCCTGTTCCACCGCTCCGCCGACGCGAACAGGCGCTCCGCAGACAACCGCAACGGATCCGCAACCATCTCATCCGGCTAGATTTGACTCTGCCGGAGGGAGCAACACATCGAATGTTGTGGACGGTGTTCGTAATTCTCTTGATCCTTTGGCTGATCGGCTGGATCGGTTTCCATGTGATTGGCTGGTATATTCATCTCCTGCTGGTCGCCGCACTGATCGTACTGCTGATCCAGCTCTTCACTGGTGGTCGCCGCGCGGCCTGACAGGATCGCCGCTTCCCGACGACCGGCGCCTCGTCATTGCCCTTGCGGCTGCAAGGTTCGCAAAAGGACGCGGCGGGCGGCGCCAGCTCCCGCTTGAAGACAACGATGCTGCTCTTGGGGAAACGCAACAGATTGGAACTTCTTGCGGATGGGATCTTGCGACCCCCACCTCGCATCTGCAGAGCGCAGAAGCGACCTTCTATCGATTAGCAACGGGACGATGGGCTAGCTCGTCGGGGCCGTCAGCGTGAACGTCACGCTTCCCGGCGTGTCGCGCTTGTGCGGCGTGCCCCGCGGGATGATCAGCCTGTCTCCCTTGTGCAGCGTCACCTTGGTTGCACCTTCTGAAGCCGGCGCCAGCCACTCGCCGGGCCGCGGGCTGTGTGTGCGTTGGGGCGTGCCCCCCAACTCGAAGGTTGTCGTCCCCTCGACGACATAGAAAATGTGATCGCGATGCGCGTGCCACTCGAACTCTTTCGCAATCGCATTCTTCTCCGTGGTCAGCATGATGGTAAAGGTCTTGCACTGATACAGCATCTTGTTGCCGGGATGGGCCTGCGATGCCTTGATCTCATCCTCGAGCTGGCTGGCCGAAATCACCTGGTACTTCGCCTCGTCTTCCATCCCCGGCATCTGCGCAGCAGCCGGTACGCCAAATAGCGAGGCATCGGCAAGCATGAGCCCAGCCGCCGCCGCAGCCGGCATGGCACGCAAAAAACTCCGCCGCTCCGGATTCTCTACATCTGAGCCATGCATAGGGATTCCCTCCGCGAGAATTAAAGCATCCTTCAGTGCACTCTGTCAGCCGCTACGCAAATTGCCGCAACCACTCCCCGGCAATCGCCGCCACACGCTCGGGCTGCTCATAAGCGGCCGCATGTCCCGCATCCGCGAGAGCGTGATAGGTGCATCCGC
>JAJZNH010000695.1:772-3161 GCA_021811745.1 Acidobacteriota bacterium | reverse complement strand
CGGCAACCTTTTGCTCCGGCAAAACCACGCGCCGGCGAGCAGGCGCTGAACCTGCAGTTCAATCTCGGCTTCGCGCCCGTCCGGAGCAGGGATTGTACTGGCCTCATGCATGTGCAACGGGTGCATTTGGAACCTCGAAAAAGACTACCGGCGGGATACATCAATCGTCAAGGTTAGACTGCTCCCCCGTATAAGTCATTGATTCTAAATTGCCCTTACATGTAAGGCGCAAGGCGTTTCCGTATAGACCTTTTCTGAACCCTTCCAATTTCTTAATGTCTTGAAGGTCATCATTACCTCCTCCACAACTCTTGCTTTACCTTGGAGAGGGAGTGATCGTGAATGTCGGTCGCTTCTAAATAGTATTTCATAGCTGTCCTGATCTATCGAAACCGAGGAATTCGTTCATGTTTTCTTCCGCTACTTTGTCTTGGCGCAAGTCCATTCTTCTGTGTGCCGGCCTCATGCTTGTAGCCTTTTCCGCCCCGGTACTGCACGCCCAGATGGTTTCGCCCTCGATCGACAAGCCGGGCCAGCCCTTCTCCTATTTCTGGAAGCCAACGACGGAGATCGGCATGATAGATGCCCAGGCCGCCACTGAGATCACGCCCGAGGGCTACCTGAGGACTGGTTTCGGCGAGCTGATGTTCTTCAGCGGCCCGGAGCTCGACCCCTCCAGAGTGCGCATCCGCACCCTCGAAGACGGACATCTGCCCATTGTTCATTACCAGTTCACCCGCGACGGCATCGTCTACCGCTTCACGATGTTCGCGGCAACGCTGGACGGCAAACCAGAGGGCACGCTGGTTAATTTCATCCGCGTTGCCATGAAAAACGAGGGTAAGAAGACAACGCGCGCCATCTTTGCCGCGGGCGTTCGCTATGATGCGCCCAACTACACCGGCGCTCCGCACGGCGAAAATCGCTTCACCCGTCCCGCTGTAGGAAAGTTTCCCGGGGCATACCGCCAATTGGGCGAGCCCTTCAGCCCGGACTGGGTCTACTCCTTCGATAGCACCCGTTTCTTCCGCGACGGACGTATGCTCTACAGCTTTCCCGCCGGTTACGCAACGCGCGGCTGGACCTTGCGCAGCGCCAACAACCGTCCACAGAACGTTTCCAAACAAGCCAAGCTGAAAGTGGACCCCGATGTTCCGGTCGGCGTTGTCACCTACTCGCGGCTGCTCGAGCCCGGCCAGGAGTGGACCCTAGACTTCAAGATGCCCGTCGTTCCCACCGCCGACGCCGGCACTCTCGCGGCCATCGCGCATTTAAGCTTCGATCAGGCCAAGGCGCAGGTCATCACGTTCTGGACCGGGATTCTCGACCAAGGCATGCAGATCAGTCTGCCCGAGCAAAAGCCTGTCGATACCTTCTACACCAATCTCATCTACGATCTCATCGCCATCGATCACATCGGGCCCGACTACATCCAGACCGTCAACAAGTTCCATTACCATGCCTTCTTTCTCCGTGACAGCGCCGACATCGTGCACAGCTACGACGTGACTGGCTACCCGGTGATCGCCCGGGAGGTGCTGGACTTTTTTGCCAAGAAACAACTGCCCAACGGCAACTTCCTCTCGCAGCGGCAGGAGTACGACGGCTGGGGCGAGGCGCTCTGGGCCTACGGGCAGCACTACCGCATCACGCACGACAAGGCCTTTGCCGAATGGGCATTGCCGCAGATCGTCCGCGCCGTGGACTGGCTCAAGCAGGCCCGCGCCGCCGACCCGCTTCACATCATGCCGGCCACCACCGTCCGCGACAATGAGCACGTCTCTGGTCACTTTACCGGCTATAACTTCCTGGCGCTGAGCGGGCTGCGGGTGGCCATCCAAATGGCCAAAGACACTGGCCATCCGGATCTGGCGCAGCAATGGCAGACCGAGTACGACGACTATCAGCGGGCTTTTTTCAAGGTGCTCGATCAGCAGACCGCCGCGCACAATGGCTACATTCCCCCGGCGCTTGACGGGCAGAAGGGCGGATACGACTGGGGCAACCTGCTCTCCGTCGTCCCCGAGCCGATCCTCGATCCCCACGATCCGCGCGTTACGGCAACTCTGAAGACGACGCAGGCCAAGTACGCCGAGGGCATTATGACCTACGCCGATGGCAGGTTTCTCCACCACTACCTGACGATCAAGAACACCATGACGGAGGTGATCCGAGGCGACCAGCAACAGGCTCTTCGCGAGCTCTACGCGGAATTACTCCACACCAGCTCAACGAACGCCGGCTTCGAGACCGGCATCATTCCCTGGGGTGACCGCGACTTCGAACACAACCTGGCCCCGCACGGCTGGTTTGCCGCCGATTACCGCACGCTATTGCGTATCATGCTTGTCCGCGAGTACGGCGACCAGCTTCATCTGCTCTCGGTCAT
>JAJZNH010000695.1:0-748 GCA_021811745.1 Acidobacteriota bacterium | reverse complement strand
CGCATCGCCTTCACATTCAGTCAGCCGTCAGCCACAGAAGCTGTCCTCCACCTGAGCACCGCGTTCACCGCCCCACCGCGACAGATCGTCCTCCACCTGCCCTGGTTCGTCGATCTGCACTCCGCCACGGCCGATGGCAAAGCGGTTCGGCCCGTGAACGGCGTGCTGCTGCTCTCGCCCGATACCAGAACCGTCGAGCTTCACTGGACGGTAAAAGCCAACACGCCACGCATGAGCTACCAGCAGGCGGTCAAGGATTACGAGGCCGAATACGCCCGCCGCTATCAGATCTTCATGCACGGCAAGTCGGCCGAGACTGGGAATTCGACAAGGCAGTAAAGCGTCTAGTGCTGCATGCAAAATTTGTATGTTGCAGTTGCATATATAGTCGCTGAGCAGATCCAGCTCTTCTTTCGAGCGCGAGCCAACACATTCCCTGAGTCATCGCGGATCGCCATCCCTCGGACAGATAAAAATACGTCCGAGGGAATGTCCGTGGGCGTAAATCCTTATTTCAACGTTACTTAAAGGGATATGCGACTGCACAGCCGGAAGGTTCCGCTGCGTGTCGTAAAGCCCCTTTTGAAGTAGCCGTTGCGGTACTGCGCCGGTGGGTGCGGCCCCGAGTTCGGTAGCTGTCCGGCACCGCATGCCGGCTGCGCAATCGCTCCGATTCCTCTTCCCGATCGGCTTTGCCTTGGTCAGGCCAAAGCTAATTCGCGCCCTCTGTCTCTTTACACCGAACGTA
>JAJZNH010000351.1 GCA_021811745.1 Acidobacteriota bacterium | reverse complement strand
GGAGTTGAAGAGTTGATCGACAAGATCGGCCTGGATGCGCATGCTGCGTTCCAGCAGAAACTTGAGGAACAGGTCCGAGAAGTTATGTTCCTCATGCATCGCGCGGATCATCTCTTCCCGGGCTATCTTGAGCGCGGTGCAGGCGGTAATGGATCTAGCTGTGGCCAGGCGCAGCCCGGACACTGCCGCGAGCGACTCCTCTCCCACAAAGTCGCCTGCGGAGAGCATCGTGATGGTAGCCTCCTTGCCGGCCTGCGAGACCACCGTGACCTTGGCTCGGCCCCTTTGCAGGTAAAAGACGGAATCGGCCGGGTCGCCCTGCGAGAAAAATGCCTGCTTGGGCTCCAGTTGGACGATTCTTCGCCCCACCTTGGCGCTGGCCAGAAATGCCTCAACATCGAACCCGGGTTTTTCCAGCTCAATCATTCGGTGGGCTTCTTTTGGATGCAATTTTAACTCAGAGCTTTGCGGCGAGAGTATAGCTCTATGGCAGTCGAAATAAGATATTGGCTCCGACTGGCTATATCGCCATCCATCGAGAGAGCGCTATTTCTCAGACTGCGCCACTCAATTGCCCTAATGTGAGATGTACCTTGTGCGCCTCAGTGCGCGGAAAGCAAGAGACACTGCGCATAGGTAGAAAAGGTGAGATGCATGAAGAAACTTGTAACGCTAGTGGCATTGTTTGGCCTGTGCGCGGTTATGGCAGCCAAGGCGGAGACTCGCGAAGATGTACAGAACCGGCTCGACAATGCGGCGTTGGTGATGCACCAGGTCATGGCCGCGCCGGATAAAGGCATTCCTGAAGAAGTGCTGGAACACGCAAAGTGCATTGCCATCGTGCCGCACATGATCAAGGGGGGCCTGGTGTTCGGCGCCGAGAACGGCAGAGGCGTAGCCACCTGCCGGACCGCACACGGATGGAGCGCGCCGGCGTTCTTTGCCATTACCGGGGGCAGCTGGGGATTGCAGATCGGCGTGGAAGGCGTCGATGTAATCATGATTTTCCAGGGTGACAAGGGAATGCAGCGCCTGGAGGACTCCAACTTCAAAGTAGGAGCGGACGCTTCGGCGGCAGCCGGACCGGTGGGCCGCAACGCTTCGGCCAGCAGCACTTGGAATCTAAATACGCAGATCTTGACCTACTCGCGAGCCAAGGGTGCCTTTGCCGGGCTCACGCTCTCCGGGGCCAATGTCCGCCAGGACCACGATTCCATGGAGGCCTACTACGGGCATCACGCCACTACACGCCGCGTGCTGCGCGGGGAGGTGGCGACACCGGCCGGCGCAAACAGATTCCTCCACTCCATCAGGGAGGCAAAAGAACAGGCCCGTGCATCCAATTAGTTAGTTGTCAGGCTTAAATGCTCACGGGCGTCCTGGAGCGGAATTCGATTTCAGGGTGCCCGTTGTGCGAAGCAGCCACACCGCACGCGAGTCTGCCTTTCTACCATCCAGTGCGATCAGTTTGCCGCTTATCCAGGTAACTGCCAGGCGCGCATCAAAGGAGTCAAATCGAATGAATCGGAAGACAGCTTTGATCGTTGCCGGGGTGCTCTTTCTAGCCGCATTTCTGCTCGGGTTCGTGCCACAGTACCTGAAAGCTAAAGCCCTCGATAACCAACTCAGTGCGGCAAACCAGCAACTCAACTCGGAACTCGAAAAATCGCAAATGAACGAGCTTGGCCTGCTCTGCGGGCACGTTTACCTGGAAACCAGCCTCAAGAATTACGGCTTGGCGGGCCGATACTCGACCAGGTTCTTCAACGAGGTCCAGACCATGGCCAGGCAAGCGCCAGATGCGAACCGGCATACCTTCCTTCAGCAGATGCTTGCACAGCGCGACGCGATCACAGCAGGACTGGCGCAAGGGAATCCCGGCACCCTGTCCGCGGCGCAGGATCTGTTTCAGCGCGTTCTGCAGGCTGCAGAAAACGGATCGAAGTGAACCCCGTACTCAGGAGATGCTTCAGCCCATGACATTCGCATCGAGTCAACACATGCCGTTATACAGTGCCTACCTCTGTGAGGATTGCCAGTGCATGGGCAATTGCGCCGGCAGTGCCCCGCATACGCTTCCCAAGCATTGATGAGTTTGGCTGGCGTATTGAATCGCCCAGTAACCAAAGGAGAGAGCACATAGGACCCGCGCGCAAGTGGCCACCCGTTTTTGCTTGTTGTGAGTTGGTATGAGGATCATCCAGCCTGCAATTTGAGCGCTTGCAGCCGTACCCGATGCAATGGAGAAGATATGCTTTGGACAGTTCTGGTCATCGTTCTGGTTTTGTGGCTTCTGGGTTTCAGTTTCCACATAGCCGGCAGCCTTATACATCTTCTGCTGGTGGTCGCGATGATCATCTTGATCTTCTACCTGATCAGCGGACGCCGCAGAGCCTTGTGAAATGGCCTGAGCCGCGGGAAAGTTGGTCAGCGTCGACAGTCTGGAAATCACCAGCCCGATAATTGGATCTTTCCCCGGAAAGTGATCCCTTTTGCACAGCTTTCTGCCCGCCCCGCGGAGCAATCTGTTCCGGAAGGAGTGCGCCGACTTGAGCACAGCCGCATTAGCTCGCGATGCACTGGACGCAGTCACCGAGTCAAGCCTGGTCGCGCTCGTCGGCCGCCTCTTTCCTGGAAAAGCGGCCTATGAACGCCTTACTGATCTACCCGGAATTTCCTGAGACCTTCTGGAGCTTTAAACACGCCCTCAAGTTTTTGGGCAAGCGGGCAGCGCAGCCCCCTCTGGGCCTGATGACTGTGGCGGCGTTGCTGCCGCGCGCCTGGAATAAGCGGCTAGTGGACACCAACGTGGAGCCCTTGCGCGACCGCGACCTGGCCTGGGCGGATGTGGTCATGTTGAGCGGAATGCACATTCAGCACGAGTCACTGCTGGAGATTGTGGAACGTTGCCGGGCGCGCGGGCTGCGGACCGTAGTGGGCGGGCCCATTACGAGCAGCGTGCCGGCGGTCGAGCTGAAGGCCGACCACGTGGTAATCGGCGAGGCGGAGGGTCTGATTGGTGGCTTGGCGCGGGACTTGGAAGCGGGGACGGCGCGGCCCGTCTACCAGGCCGACGAACGGCCGGAGATGACGGTCAGCCCGCTGCCCGACCTGAGCCTGATCCAGACGAAGTGCTACTCGACGATGACCGTGCAATACTC
>JAJZNH010000023.1 GCA_021811745.1 Acidobacteriota bacterium | reverse complement strand
TTGCCCCGCGTTGTTCGTCGTGACAATCGGCCCAGCGGCGATTATCATGATGCATTCCTTCAAGACGTTGTTCAGCCATTGAAGAGAGGGGGGAGAGACTGTGGATGGCGCGACACTGATCCGGGTTGTGGCCGGTGTGCTTTTTGTTATCACGCTTGTGATTCTCATTCAACGCCGCCGCAAGCGGGCGAAGTAAAGAGCGACTTGCGTGTATATTTCTGCGGCGCAGATTTTTGACTGGCAAGCGCCGCAGACCGGTTCGCAATAGCGCGGGCCGGGCGACGTTCCCAAACCCGTTTTCATAAGAAAACGGAATAACAAGATATTTGAGAGAGGAGCCGCTATGGACGGGGCCACACTTATCCGGATCGTTGCTGGTGTATTGTTTGCGATCACCTTGGTGATTTTGATTCAGCGCCGGCGCAAAAAAGCCAAGTAGAAGCTGAAGGCGCGGAGTATTTCGGTGGCGCCGGACGAATGGACGAGCGCCATCGACTAAATATTATTGATGACCCGTTGAATCTGGCTCAATCGCTGCGGTGATGTTGAGTCGCGGTGAGTTGCGCCTGCAACGGGTGAGGGTATTTATTCCCTTTTGAGCCAGTGTAGCGGCTAAAAGGATGAACTGTATGCGTCGGACTCAAAAAGTCGAAGTGCAGGCACGTGCATCGGTAGGGCAAATGGCTTCGGTGTTTCCAGCGAATGTGGATAGTCTTTCGGCATCCCCGAGACATTGTGCATACAACCTGACCAAGGAATGCTTTCTCGGGCTGGAGGTGACGGTTACGGATCTTTCCTGTGCCGGCCTCGAGGATCTGATGGCGAAGCTGGCCCTGCAGTCCGGTGAGGGGCTTTGGATGGCCCCTTTTCGCGGTGTTCGCGCTCTGGGCATGCTCGTTCCTCTCGATTTGATATTTCTGGATCAGGATTGCCGCGTGATTGAAACCATCGTTTCGTTCTCAACTTTTCGCTCTGCCCCGATCAGCGAGTCTGCCGCGAGTGTGCTGGCTCTGCCGGCGCACTCAATCAGCTCTTCGCAAACTGAAGTGGGCGACGAATTGGTGGTGTGCGTGGTCGAGGAGATGGAACAGCGGCTGGAACGGCTCACTCGATCCCGCAGCCCGTCCGTGACCATCGAAAGCGCGGTGCTGCTCAGGGAGAAGCCGCTTTGGAGCGGGGGGCCCGGCGTGCTGGAGCTGGATGGCGCGATCAGTGGGGAATCAGGTGCGGAGCAGTTCACCTATGAGATGAGCTTGACCCAACCAGGAATCAAGGCAATCCAGGTGCCGGGGGACTGGTTGCATCGCTGGTGGTCACCGGATCCGCGCAAAGCTCCGCCAGCGCCGTGGTCAGGGACGGCGGCCTATTATTGGAATGGTGTCTCGGTGCAAATTTCTGCTGACGCGGGTTTGCCGGGACTGTACACCGTGACGGAAGAGCATTGGTATCCGGCGACGCTGGTTTTGATGGTAGTGCAAAGAACAGGCGACCGGGAAGAACTGGCGGAGCATTCAATCGAAGTACAAACGCGCGGCATTCGCCGAGGTGAGGAGAACATCAGTCTCCAATTTGTGATGGCAGATGCCAGCGGGTCGCGTAGCGAAATTGGGCCGCTCCTTGAGGAGCCTTATCGGAATGAGTTCGACCAATTCTTGCAGCGGCTTCGGAAGTCCTGCTGTGGTTCCGGAAAGGCTTGAGCGCACTCCATCGGCGAACGCCGGATTTACCTGCAATCTCAACCATATGCAACGCTCAGAAAAAGCGCTTTGCGGGATTGCGTCGCTCCTGCGAGCACACAAGCAGCCAATGAGAGGGACATCGCCGCCAGGCCAGACGGAACACCGAGGAGCCTATTCTTCTGTGTCGGGGATGATAAGTAGAACCTCCACATTTGCATCTTGACCGTTCCGCGTGGCGGGCCTGAATTGCCATTTCTGAAGCGAGTCCAGAACGAACCGGGCCTGCGGAAATGTCTGCGGAAAGGCGACGCTGAGCCGCTCAAAGTGGCCGTTCTGATCGACAAATCCATGGATGATCAGGGCATCGGTGTCCATTGAGCCGGGCACAAGATTCGGGCGAACGATGTTATACGGCCAGGGTGCCTCCAGGCGCGCGATCGTGCCCGCCGTCGAGACGTCGGCGCCGCGCGGTAGCGAATATTGAAGAATCCAGCTCTTGGCCAACCCCACATGCAGATAAACCGTGTAGGAAATTCTGCCGTTCCAAAAACCGGTGAGCTCAGGGTACTCGTCCCCAAGCGATGATCCCACCACCACTGCGCCGAAGTGGCCGTCTTTGGGCATCGTAAGCCGGGTGGTGGTGAGGCGGCCGCTTGCGCCGTTATCGATATCAGGCTCCGGGCTGGCGCCGGCTGCGGGCGCATTGCTCTTTCCGCTGGCGACCCCGGCGCCTTGCTCGGAGCCGGTTGCATGCGCAGGGCCAGCCGCCGTTCCCTTGCCTTCGACTCCGGAGCCATGTCCGTGACCAGGCGCCAGCGCAACTGGCCCGGTGATGGATGCAGTCTCGTTCACAGGTGGCAGGGTGACGGTTCCGCTAGGCATACGCAGGTCGGAGACCGACAAAACAGCCGCCGGTGCGGGCTGAGCGGTGGATTGCGAAATCGTGCTGGGAATCGTCCGCGTTGGCTCAGGCTTGTGTACAACCACCGGCGTGGTATTGCTCGCGACTAACGGAAGGTTGCGCACCGCTTGATCTTTAGCCGAAATTCTCATGTCGGCCAAGTTTGTTTCTTCGTTCGGCAACTCGATGGAGGGGGTCACGTTGGCGGCCGGGGGCTTCGCCGGCAATGGGGCAATGATACCTTTCACGACCTTTGGAGGCCGTGACCAGATCATCATGCTGGGAATCGGAATTTCCTCGGGGAGCGTGAGATGCGTGCGAAGATCCGGCTGCACAAGCGTCTGCGGTCCCAACTTAACCCGTGGAATCTGGCGTATTGCGAGGTGATACTTTGCCGGCCCGGCGGGAGAAGGATGCGCGCGTGGGGCTGTAACAGGCCCCGGGTATTCAATTTCACTCGCGGCTGAACGGCGCAACGGCTGCTCGGGACTGCGCAAGTCAAGGCGGCGTACCATCAATCTCTGCCCAGCGCTCATGCTTACGATCTGCGGCGTGTACAGAATGCCGAAGGAAATCAGCGCTGACAA
>JAJZNH010000202.1 GCA_021811745.1 Acidobacteriota bacterium | reverse complement strand
ACTCGCTGAGCCCGGCCACCGCCGCGCGCAGCCGCTGGGGCAGCCGCCGCATGGTTTCGATGTGAGCCGCACGCACCGCAGGCGTGCTCACCGCCGGAGGCGCGAAGCGGCCGATGGGATAACAGACCTCGTCTTGTTCTTCTGGCATGGCTCTGACCCGCGTGAAGCAAATGGCTACAGACGTAGAGTACGCTACGCCGGCGAGCGGCCTGGTCGATCACCGCTTCTTGTGGAACGGCCAAAGGTGAAAATGACGCTTCCCAACATGGCCACCATTACGCTTGACCGTGTGCTTGGAGTGGGGATTTTGTGCGTGATTCGTCCTGGGGCGCTTTGCAGAATGCCACCGCTGCTGGTGAGTTGTCTTGGGACGCTTTGCAACATTTCGATGCTGCTGGTGAGTCGCGTTGGGACGCTTTGCAACATGCTGATGTTGCTGGTGAGTTGCCTTGGGATGCTTTGCATAATAGCGCCGCTGCTGAAGAGTTGCGTTGGGACGCTTTGCACGATGTCGCTGCCGCAAGTGAACCAGCTTGGGATGCTTCGGATGGTTCTGTTTGGCAAACGCTGGCACGCCAAGGGCAAACGACAAGACCACAGCGGCGGCAAACTTCATCATGGCCCGAATGTAACACGATCCCTTGCGCCAAGGCAGATGCCGAAGGGGCGGGTCTCCGGATAGGAGCCGCGGGGCTTGCCTGCAGTAGCGGTCCCACGCCAAGCGTACACTGGAAGCACGATGACCTATTCAGCCGCTTCCCCCGAACCGAGCGAAAGGCGCTTCTTTTTTGAGAAATTCGGCATCACCGACCAGCTTCTGGAGCGGTGCCTGGGTGAAGCTCTGTCTTCGGGCGGCGACTATGCCGACCTCTACTTTGAGTCGGTGACGGCCACGGCGCTAGGTGTGGACGAGCAGATCGTGAAGTCCGCCAGCCAGGGAACGAGCGCCGGCTGTGGCATCCGCGTACTCAGCGGCGAGCGCACCGGCTACGCCTATACCGACAATCTAAGCCCGCAGCGCCTGCTGCACGCCGCCCACACCGCCGCGCTGATCGCCTCGGGGCCGGCCAAGCAGCCCATCCAAGGATTCCTCGAGGCGCCCTCGGCCAATCTCTATCCCATACCCCTCGGCGGTTACGATCTGGATCTGGCCGCGCGCCTGGAACTGATCCTGCGCGCCGACCGCGCGGCCCGCGCCTTCGATGCGCGCGTCGTGCAGGTGCGCGCCAGCTATGCCGAGGAGCTGCGCCACATCCTCGTGGCCGGCTCGGACGGCGCCTTTGCCAGCGACACCCAGCCTCTCTGCCGGCTCAACGTTTTTGTCATCGCCAAGGAAGGCGCCGTGACCACCCGAGGCGTGGCGGGCGGCGGCGGCAGAGCGGGATTAGAACAATTTACCGGGAGCAAGAGCCCGGAGGGCCTGGCCCGCGAGGCGGCCCGCGGAGCGGTCTTGCAGCTCGGCGCCGTGCCCGCGCCCGCCGGCGAGATGGAGGTGGTGCTCGGCCCCGGCTGGCCCGGCATCCTGCTCCATGAGGCGGTAGGCCACGGCCTGGAGGCCGACTTCAACCGCAAGAAGACCTCGGCGTTTAGCGGACGCATCGGCCAGCTGGTGGCCAGTCCCAAGGTCACCGTGGTGGACAACGGCACCATCGCCGGCCGCCGCGGTTCGCTCAACGTGGACGACGAGGGCTCGCCCACGCAGGAGACGGTGCTCATCGAGGGGGGCGTGCTCAAGGGCTATCTCTCCGACAAGCTCTCGGCGCGGCTGATGGGCATGGCCGACACCGGCTCTGGCCGGCGCGAGAGCTACCAGCACATTCCCATGCCGCGCATGACCAACACCTACATGCTCGCCGGCGATGACGCTCCCGAGGACATCCTGCGCTCGGTCAAGCGCGGTCTCTATGCGGTTAACTTCGGCGGCGGCCAGGTGGACATCACCAACGGCAAGTTCGTTTTCTCGGCGTCGGAGGCCTATCTGATCGAAGACGGCAAGATCACCGCCCCGGTCCGCGACGCGACCCTCATTGGCAACGGTCCCGATGCGCTCAAGTACGTCTCGATGGTGGGTAACGACTTGAAGCTCGACGAGGGCATCGGCACGTGCGGCAAGGAGGGCCAGAGCGTACCGGTCGGCGTGGGCATGCCCACCGTAAAGCTGGACAGGATGACGGTGGGCGGGACGGGACGGTAATCCTAGGCGCATCCCGCGGGACAAGGCCTGCTGCATACGAAAAGAGAAAGGGGCGCATCCAACTTGGGCGCGCCCCTCGTATCTGCGATCCGATCGCCTAAAGCGCCGCCTTACATCGGCTGCGGTGCGTAGTCCTCTTCTTCTTCCACCCCGTAGCGGCGCAGCAGCACGGGCAGGCTCTGCGAGAAGGCCGAGCGCGGCATCACCGTGTCGCATCCCACCTCGACGGCCTTCAGCTTCAGATCGCCCTGCACATGGCTCAAAAAGCCGACGATTGAAACCGCCTTCTTGTACTTGGTCTTGAACTTGGGGATCAGCGTCATGGGCTTGGCGTTCAGGTTGTTGAGGTCGAAGACCAGTAGGGCGGGCCGATCCGTGTCCGGCTCGAAGGCGATGCGGGCCACCGCGTCCTTGTCGCTGCCCTTGATGAACTCGACCTTCACGCCCAGCTTGCGCGCCGTCTCCTGAATCTTGGCCAGGAAAAAGAGATCCTCAATAAAGCAGAAGATGCGGGTTGGGGCGCCCTCGCGGATAGGCGTGGCCGCTTGGGGCACGTAAGCATCCTGGTAATAGCCGGCACGGTTGCCCGGCATCTGGATGGTAGAGGGGGGCCCGTCAGTGACATTCCCGTTGACGGCCCGATAGCTGTGGTCCATGGGACCGATAAACTCGCGCGGCCCTCTCTGCCTGTTCTTGCGCTTGCCTTGTGAGGACCCCGCCAGGCTGTTGCCTGGCTCCGGAGCGGAACCAGAGTTCTTCTGGAAGAACTTTTTCTTCTTCCGCCCCTGGTTCTGATGACCGGTAGAGGGTCTGGGCGGGAGAGCTTGAGGCTGCGACGCCTGCTGCTCCTGAGCCGGCTGGCCCATTTGGGCTTGCGGAACATTCTGCTGACTGGATTTATTCTTGCGGCGGCGCCGGCGGCGGCGATGTCCTTGTGGTTGCGCCGGCACATTGTCCGGCACGGAAGGTTCCA
>JAJZNH010000343.1 GCA_021811745.1 Acidobacteriota bacterium | reverse complement strand
GATTCGGCGCATTCCAGCCTATCCGTTGTATTTGCGATGGGCGCTACAAGCTGGCCATCAACCTGATGGTGACCGATGAGTTGTATGACCTGGATGCGGATCCCGCGGAAATGAACAATCTGATCGACTCCCAGGAACATGCATCCATCCGCAACGATCTGCATGACAGGCTCATGAATTGGATGAATACTTCCCGTGATCCGTTCCGCGGATATTACTGGGGAAGGCGAGCGTGGCGTCCTGATTTTCCTGAGACGTGGAAAAACGCGGGCATGACGCGGCAACGCGAGAACGATGGCTATTTGCCTCGGGAACTGGATTACACTACCGGCCTGACCATGGTGGATGCAACACGACTTAAGTAGGCGCGGAATTGCTGGAAGCCAGCGGCTGCATCGAACACGGCAGGCGCTCCAACTCTACCTGCGTGACATCTCCTCCAATCAGGTCGAGAACGTCCTGATTCGCTGGCCGCGGCCTGGTCCGTCCGGCGGCCAGGCTCGATGTCACGCACGTTCTTCAGCAGCGCTCCCGGATCGTAGATTCGGCGGATCGAAGTCTTGCCTTCGGGGGTGTTGTCTGATGTGCGCCGCGTCGGGATCGGTTGTTCGTGTGCTTAAATGCGCTATATGATTTCGCTTGGAGTTGGAAGTTATTCTGCTCATGCGGACGCACGTTACGGAAGACGCTCAGGTCCCAGTTTCTCATCGCCGAAGCGTGGGGATGGCCAATGCGCTCCAATCATCGAGTTACTGATCTGCGAAGCGGCGGAGCAGGTTCATGGAGCCGCGCCCGGAACCGCTCCACAAATGAACTGACTGCCTTAGTGCGGCCCGGACAAAGTCGCATCCCGAAGCCACAGCGTCCGGGAGAGTCATTCCCAACGCTAAAGCAGAGGCAATTGAAGTCGCCAGCGCGCAGCCAGTGCCATGGTCGTTGCGTGTTTGAATGCGCGGAGCGGGGAAGATCAGCGGGCCTGAGGCATGCTTCTGGAGCAGGACGTCCGTAGAATTTTCACCGCCGAGGTGCCCGCCTTTCAGAAGCACTGCGCTGGCGCCATGATCGAGCAACGCATGCCCGGCGGCGAGCAATTCAACCGGGCCGCTCACAGGCTTTCCTGTGAGCGCGGCTGCTTCCATGGCATTCGGGGTGAGCAGTGCGAACAGGGGCAGGATCGATAGCAGTGCTGCTCTTCCGTGACGATCGAGGAGCACCGATCCGCTTGTCGAAACCAGCACTGGATCGCAGACGACGTTACGCAGTTCGTAGGTTTCAATCGCCTTGGCCACGGCGCGGACTCGCGCGGCGTCGCATAGCATGCCCAGCTTCACGGCATGTGGAGGAATATCGGAACAGACGCTGGAAATCTGTGCACACAGCAAAGCGGTTGGCAGAGGCTCGATGGCTTGTACGCCAAGACTGTTTTGGGCAGTGATCGCCGTAATGGCGGTTGAGACGTCCACACCCATGGCAGCGCCGGTCTTGATGTCGCCTTGGATTCCCGCGCCGCCGCTCGAGTCCGATCCTCCAATCACGAGAAGACGACGCAGTTCTATTCGCTCGCTCATGCTGCACCTGTTGCGTAGTTGGACTGAAGGGTCATGTCGAGGAGTTGTAATGTCGCGTGACGATAGTCCGGCGCGTCAACAATCGCGCGAAGGACCGCTGCGCAATCCACTCCGGTTGCCAATATACCCGCGATGCGTGAAAGGTCGATTCCACCAATCGCCACAAGCGGGTAGTGAGGCGACATAAGTCGGACGTAATGTTTGAGCCGGCGCAAACCCTGAGGCTGAGTCGGCATCTCCTTGGTGGCGGTGGCGTAGATAGCGCCCAAGGCCATGTAGCTCGGCCGGCACGCATGTGCGCGCAACATCTCATAGATGCCGTGAGTGGAGATTCCGAGCCGCAGTCCAGCCCTTTGAATTGCACCAAGGTCCGCTTCATTCAGATCCTCCTGCCCAAGGTGCACACCGTATGCGCTGTGCTCGATGGCCAGGCGCCAGTGGTCGTTGATGAAAACCAGGGTGTTCGTCCCAGCCACAGACTGCGCGGCTTCGCGGATGCATCGCTCAATCTGAGCGTTGCTTATGCGCTTGTCGCGCAACTGGACTACAGGCACGCCCAGTTCGGCGAGGCGATAAACCCACTCGCTCGTTGGGACGACGGCATACAGACTGGCGTTGCGCGGAAAAGTTGCGAATGCCAGATCGGACTTCGGCCCCGCAACCGGTACGGGATAGTCGGCAAGGTCGGCCGGCCAGCCGGAACCTCGAAATGCACGCGCCAACATCAGAGCGTCAATGAGCGGAAAGTCGTGTGTGAGAAAAGCCGCGAGAATAGCGGGATCGATCTGCGCTTGCGTTCGGCTGCGAACCTTTATGTCACGCGAGTTTTGACGCAGCCGGTCAATTGTTTCGGCGGAAGCTTCAGTGGAATCACAGCGGGATTCAAGGATGGCGCCGCCTTGCCTGAGCCAATCATCCTGCGCAATATTCGCTTCGGGGTTGAGCCACACCGAGCGTGCGGTTGCGTGCTTGCGTGGGGGTCCGGTCCATATCTCGAACACATGCTGCGACTCGTCAGGAACAGGGCCGAGCACACTGAGTGCCGCGCGGCACTCATGGAGCTGGTCTGCTGGATGATCGTCAATGTAGACGGTAACGCTCATCTGGTTTCCTTCGTGACGAACCGTGGCGCCTCGTCCCAGAAAGGCCTTCCCATTTCCGGAGTGCTGGCGACGGCCAGATTTTGCACGGGCATGGGGCCAGCAAGATAGCCCGCGCGCCCAGCTTGCACTGCATTCGCGAACGCGGTCGCCATCAACACTGGATCGATAGCGCGAGAAACTGCCGTGTTCACCAGGACGCCGTCGAAGCCCCACTCCATCACCTGGCAGGCGTGCGAAGGGAGCCCCAGGCCGGCATCGACGATCAGGGGAACATCGGTTATGCGTTCGCGCAGTTCGCGCAGCGCCCGCGGATTGCGCGGGCCCTGTCCTGTTCCGATTGGCGCCGCCCACGGCATGAGTACCTCGCACCCCGCATCGAGCAAACGCCGACAGAGAACAAGATCGTCAGTGCAATAAGGCAAGACACGAAAGCCGCGCTTGACAAGTTCTGTTGCTGCTTCCACCAGGCCGAATGGGTCAGGTTGAAGATTTACGTCGTCGCCG
>JAJZNH010000726.1 GCA_021811745.1 Acidobacteriota bacterium | reverse complement strand
TCCGCCGCAACTGGCGGGCGATGCGAAAGCCCGGCAGGCGTGGGCGGCCACGCAGCTTGAGTTTGCCGCATGCGCCAGCCGCAATCTGGGCCTCACGGCGCACGCAACCTTCTCCGGCGCGCTGGCGTGGCCCTTCTTCTACCCCTGGCCGCAGCGCCCGGCGGGACTGATCGACGAGGCATTCACGGAGCTAGGCCGGCGGTGGCTGCCGATTTTGCAGCTTTTCGATAAGGCAGGCGTAGATGTGTGTTTTGAGCTGCATCCCGGCGAAGACCTGCACGATGGCGTCACCTTCGAGCGCTTCCTTGCGGCCGTCGGCGAGCATCCCCGGGCCAATATCCTTTACGACCCCAGCCACATGGTTCTGCAGCAGATGGATTATCTCGCGTTCCTTGACATCTACCACGACCGCATACGCGCCTTTCATGTGAAGGATGCTGAGTACCGGTCCAGCGGACGCTCCGGCGTGTATGGCGGCTATCAGGACTGGATCAACCGGCCGGGACGCTTCCGCTCGCTCGGCGATGGCCAGATCGATTTCGGCCAGATTTTCAGCAAAATGGCGCAGTACGACTACCCGGGCTGGGCCGTGATGGAATGGGAGTGCTGCCTGAAGCATCCCGAGGAGGGCGCCGTGGAAGGCGCGGCCTTCATTCGCGACCACATCATTCGCGTGACGGATAAGGCATTCGACGACTTTGCCGGCGGCGCTACGGATCACGAGCGCGACCGCAAAATTCTCGGGCTCGAAGGCGCGTGAAAGCTGCCCGCGCGTGGAAACACGGCGGCACCACTGAGGCGGGGGTCGGCATGCCGCGAGGTAGCTCATTTACTGCCGGCGAAAGCGATTGTCAGGAAATCCTCCTACCTCCGGCTCCAGCGCGAAGATGCTCCCGGAGAGCCGGTCGACGGAGCGTGCACTGGTGATGTAAAGCGTCTTGAGATCGGGTCCGCCGAAGGCGCATGTTGTAGGATTTTGCGCCGGGACCTGCACGATCCGGTCTACCTGCCCGTCGGGAGCGACGCGGATGACGCATCCTCCGCCAAAGCGCGCATTCCAGAGGTAACCCGCGGCGTCCATTGCGGAGCCATCGGGCACGCCGCGCTCGTGCCCCGTGAAGAATGCCTTCTCGTCCGAAATATCTCCCGTAAGCGGATTGTACGCGTAGGAGCAGATGCAATTGGCGACGGAGTCCCCGAAATAGAAAGTCTTGCCGTCGGGGCTCCACGCTACGGTATTTGAAATGCCAATCTCCTTCTTCCACTCGGAGACCTGGCCGCCGGGATCGATCCGGTAAAGCACGGCATCCGACTGTGGCACATCGAGCATCTCGCCGTTGGGGCCGACATTATTGCGCATGGTCCCCACCCACAGCGAGCCACGCGGGTCCACGCGGGCGTCGTTGAAGCGCATCTCCGGCGCGGCGGCAAGACGATAGATGGTTTCCACCTTCGGGTGCGTGCGCGGCGACCAGAAGCCGGCCCTTGAGGCCAGCACCAGCAGCAAAATCTCCGGGTCCGTGGTGAGCGTGACGGCAGTGACCGGCTCGTCGAAAAGCCAGGTCTGGGTTGTCCCGGCGTCCGGAACAAACTTGTGAACCAAATAGCGGTTGATGTCCGTCCAGTACAGCGCGCTTTGTTCGGGGTGCCACACAGCACCTTCGCCGCAAATATCGCCCGCAGGCACAACGCAATGCAATTCACTCATCATTTCCCTCCGTTTTTGCGCGAACCGATTTTTTAACGGCTCAACGCGCCGCTTCCGCAATTGCCTTTACCATCAGTACGCCCACAGTGGCTCCGCCGTCCACTTTGCCAATCGCGTCCTTGCCACGAATCGATCGGCTTTCGCATCATCTCTCTTGGCGCGAATTCCCGAACCGCAACAGTATATCTTTGAATGCGCATGCCGCAGGAAGCAGAGGCGCTGGCACGAGATTCACGGCAAGATACTTGTGCGATGCATGTCGATATACCGCTCCACTGCGGCTCGCCCATCGGATGAGTAATCCATCAGTGGCTCGGTCAGCACAGAACTGCAGATGCCGAGATACGCCAATCCGTACTTGAGGCCGCACAGCGGATTGTTGCCGTGGTAGATTGCCCTGCAAAATGTCATTGCCTTCTGGTGGAGTGCAGTCACGCGCGTCATGTCCCCGGCGGCAGCGGCGTTATACAGATCGACAAAGAGGCGAGGGTACAGGTTCGATCCGCCGGCCATGCCGCCATGACCGCCGAACAGAACACACTCCGCAAGCAGGTCCTCAGGGCCGACGAGCAGAGCGAAGTCTTTGCGGGCAGCCACGCGTGCGCGTACCTCATGGAAGTAGCTCATGCTCAGGCGGCTGTCTTTGATGCCGATGATATTTTCGATCTGGGCCGCGCGCTGCACGGTAGCGGGTTCGATGGTGTGGTGAGCTTTGCCCGGAGCGTTATAGAGCAGCAGCGGCATTTCCGCGTCCCGCGCCAGTTTTTCAAAGTAGCGCAGGATCTCGTCCTGGCTGAGCGCGTAGTAAAACGGCGGAGCCGAGGAAATGGCCACGGCTCCGCACTCCTGGGCTTTGTGCGCCAGGCGCGAGGCTTCGACCAGCGAATTGTCAGTGACGCAAACAACGACCGGGACGCGGCCCGCGGCCTGGCGGCATACGATCTCGACCACTTCATAGCGAAGCTCGCGAGGCAGCGCAGGGGCCTCACCCGTGGTGCCGAGCGGAAACAGCGCGTGGACGCCGCCTCCAATCAGATGTTCGATGAGCCGCTCCAGGCCCGCGTGGTCGAGCGTTTGCTGATCCTTGAGCGGCGTAACCATGGCCGTGATGATGCCATGCAATTGCGGTTTGGACTCCGGCATGTTTGAAACTTTCCTTTATCGCTGGCCAGCGGATGATCTATCCGGCTGAAGCGCGAAGATCGACGTATCGTTGATGCGCACTGCGCCTTGCGGACCAAGCTCAACAGCATTTGAGGGCATCAGGGATATTCTCTGCTCGAATGGTTTCTTCACATAGACATGGACAGGCTCCCGGCCCGCATTTATCAGGGCGGGACGGTTCGCGCGCAGGCAAATGAGCAGCTCCGCCGGCGCGTCGGTTGTCAGCTCAAGGCCTTTGCTCGCGAACGACGAAAGGTCCCATCCGCCGGCGAGTACGGTCTTCTGCCCTGCAGTCCGGCGCAGTACCA
>JAJZNH010000065.1:1747-3184 GCA_021811745.1 Acidobacteriota bacterium | reverse complement strand
GATGGCTCCTTTTCGTGGTGTTCGCGCCCTGGGCATGCTTGTTCCTCTCGATTTGATATTTCTTGACCAGGATTGCCGCGTCATTGAAACCATCGTGTCGTTTTCAACCTTCCGCTCTTCCCCATCCAGCGAATCTGCCGCCAGTGTGCTGGCTTTGCCGGCGCACTCAATTAGCTCGTCGCAGACCGAGCTGGGCGATGAACTGGTATTGTGTGTAGCCGAGGAGATGGAACAGCGGCTGGAACGGCTCAGCCGGTCCCGCGGTCCTTCGGTGACGATCGAAAGTGCGGTACTGCTCAGGGAGAAGCCGCTTTGGAGCGGGGGGCCCGGCGTGTTGGAGCTGGAGAGCGGCATCAGCGTGGAATCCTCTGCGGAACAGTCCATTTATGAGTTAAGCCTGACCCAACCGGGGATCAAGGCGATCCAGGTGCCGGGGGACTGGTTGCATCGCTGGTGGTCGCCCGATCCGAGGAAAGCTCCAGCGCAGCCATGGTCGGGGACGGCTGCCTATTACTGGACTGGAGCCTCAGTGCAGGGATCTGATGACGCGGGTCTGCCGGGACGGTATGCCGTAACGGAAGAACATTGGTATCCAGCGACGCTGGTTTTAATGGTGGTGCAAAGAACGGGCGATCGTGAAGAACTGGCGGAACATTCGATTGAAGTGCAAACCCGCGGCGTTCGGCGAGGCGAGGAGAATGTCAGTCTCCAGTTTGTTATCGTCGATGCCAAAGGGGCGCGGCGAGAGGTCGGAGCGCTTCTTGAAGAGCCTTATCGAAATGAGTTTGACCAGTTCCTGCAGCGGCTTCGCAAGTCCTTCTGCGGATCCGGTAAAGTTTAGGACACTTCTCTGTCGCAGGAATCTCCCGCGAGTGCTATCTCAGTTGGCGCTTTCTTAGGGAAGCGCCACTTGCGTCTCCGGTTTCGATCTATTGCCGCGAGAGGAGTGCTGAAGGTCGTGCTACCTCGAAAAGTCGCCGGCATTGGGCCTGCAATCAGCAAAGCTGCTGCTCAGATGAGTGGCACTGCGGCGAGGCGTATCGCTTTTGAGAAAACAGGGCAGGATTGAGGGCCCATTCTGTGTCAGCGCGGCCGGGTTGCTACCGATGCGGGTAGTGCAAGCAAGTCTATTCTTCTGTGTCCGGGATAATGAGAAGAACTTCTACATTCGCGTCCTGACCGTTCCGTGTGGCAGGCCTGAATTGCCACTGCTGAAGTGAGTTCAGGACGAACCGGGCCTGCGGGAATGCCTGCGGGAAAGCGACGCTGAGCCTCTTAAAATGACCGTCCTGATCGACAAATCCATGAATGACCAGAGCATCCGCGTCGATTGAGCCGGGCGCAAGGTTCGGGCGAACAATGTTATATGGCCAGGGCGCTTCCAGGTGCGCGATGTTGCCTACGGTCGAGACGTCTGCATCGCGCGGCAGCGAATAT
>JAJZNH010000065.1:0-1737 GCA_021811745.1 Acidobacteriota bacterium | reverse complement strand
TCAGGATACTCATCGCCAAGCGATGTTCCCACCACCACCGCCCCGAAATGACCGTCTTTGGGCATCGTAAGCCGGCTAGTTGAGAGCTGGCTATTTGCCCCGGTATCGACTTCCGGCTGTTGACTCGCGCCTGAAGTGGATGCGCTGCTCTTCCCGGCCGCATTGCCGGCGCCTTGTTCTGCACCGGTTGAATGCACGGGGCCGCCAGCTTTCGCGCTGCCTGTAGCGCCGGAGCCATGTCCCTGTCCCGGCGCCAGCACGACCGGCGCTGTGTAGGATGCAGTTTCATTGACAGGCGGCAAAACCACTGTTCCGCTGAGCATGCGCAAGTCGGAGACCGACAAAACCGCGGCCGGGGTGGGCTGCGCAGTGGTCTGCGAAATTGTGCTCAGAGCTGATTGCTTTGGCTCAGGCTTGTGTGCAACGACCGGTGATGTGTTGCTGGCGACGAGCGGAAGATTGCGCATCGATCGATCTGCCGCTGACACCTTGATGTCGGCCAGGTGCATTTCTTCGTTGGGCATGTTGATTGAAGGCCTTACATCGGCGACTGGTGGCTTCGCCGGCAACGGTGCAATGATTCCCTTGACCACTTTCGTGGGGCGTGACCAGATCATCATGCTGGGGAGGGGAATTTCCTCGGGTAGCGTGAGATGCGTGACAAGATCCGGTTGGACCAGGGTCTGTGGTCCCGACTTGACCTGCGGCACCGGGCGCATTGCGATGTGCTGAGCTGCCTCGCCAGCAGGCGAAGGATGGGTGAGTGCGGTTGTAGTCGGGCCTGGATATTCGATTTCGTTCCCACCCGAATTGCGCGGTTGCTGTTCGGGAGTATGCAAGTCAAGGCGGCGTACGTTCAACCGCTGCCCTACGTTCATGTTTACGATACGCGGATTGTACAGGATGCCGAAGAAGATCAGCGCTAACAATGCACCATGAATCAGAATCGAAACCACATACGCAGTCGGCCGCCTGCCCGAAACAGACGGTTCCGCGAAGAGCGTAATGGCGCTGGAAGACCCCATCTAGCGATGTATTCCCCCCTTGAATAGACACCCCTGCTATCGTGTCCTTGTCTGCAGGCGCAGGGTTCTTTCCTGAAGGATACGTTACCCGAGAATCGTAGATTTGGGGAGTACAAATTGAAAAATTACAGATGTGTTATTTGGTTCCCGTATGACGGCCCGACTCCTACGCCATGATTCCGGCCCCCAAGCCGAGGATCAAAATGTTTTTGTTGTTTTAAGGCCGTCCTCAGTTATTGTAATACCAATCGGCATCATTTCATGGATGGGGTTACTTTAGTGGTGCGCGACTTGCGTCAACTCTGGCAACCTGTGGCATTTTTACTCCAACGATGCTGCAAAGCCGGGGTAGAATCAAATCGCAATCGGCCCCAACAAGTTCGATGTTAACCGATTCGCTGGTGCCCGTCACGCGAGGGAGAATTGTGTTGCCGACACGGATGATGAAACGCCAGGGAGAAGCGGCCCGGTATTAAGTGCAGTTTGAAGAGGTTAAGATATGAATCGAAGACTAATTACCATCCTTCTCGTCGCGTTCGTAATTGCGGGCGCGTGCGCGTATCTCGTTTACCGCGTTGCAGGAATCCGGATGGCTGCGGCACGACCTATGAAGATTACGCGGGTGGTTGCGGCAGCCAAGGATATTCAGTTGGGCACGATCCTAAGCGCACAGGACCTGAGCTCTGTTGAGATTGCGGGATCGCTTCCGCAG
>JAJZNH010000268.1 GCA_021811745.1 Acidobacteriota bacterium | reverse complement strand
CCACGGAATATCGGGCGAGACGCCCGCCAGAAACTCCGCCATGCTGGTGAGTTCCTGGTCGGAGTCGTTGAATCCCGGGACGATCAATGTGACAACTTCCACCCAGAAGCCCATCGCGTGGAGGCGTCGAATCGTGTCGAGAATCGGCTGCAGGCGGCCGCCGAGCTGATGATAATGCTGCTCGTCAAAGCTCTTCAGATCAACCTTGTACAGATCAACCCAGGGACGCAGGTATTCGAGTACTTGGGGAGTGCCATTACCATTCGATACGAATCCGGTCGCCAACCCGGCAGCCTTAGCCTCCTTGAAGATAGCCACGGCCCACTCTGCGGTAATCAGCGGCTCATTGTAAGTGCTTACCAGTACGCGGGCGCCCTGCTTTTGCGCCTGCTGAACCATCTGCTCGGGAGTGATGGCCAGCGGCCGCACTCCGGCGTGGGAATCACGCAGCGCCTGCGAGGTGACCCAATTCTGGCAGTAGGGACAATGCAGATCGCATCCCAGCATACCGAAGCTGTATGCAAGAGCGCCGCTATACGCGTGAAAGAAGGGCTTCTTTTCAATCGGGTCGCACTGCACCCCGCTCACGTATCCCCACGGAGCATAGAGCGTTCCGCCACGATTGAAGCGGACTTTACAAACGCCCGCTTGTCCGTCGGCGATACGGCAGCAATGTCCGCAGGCATAGCAGCGGACCCGGTTACGATCCAGCTTTTCGTATAAATCCCCTGCTGCCTCGCTGGCTTGCCGGTCGAGAATCTCCTTGAGGGCTGGCATAAGAAACACTCGTCTTCGCGAACGCGGCCCCACGCCAGGGGCCTTGCTCCACTAATCTGACAGCATTTTGGGCTTGCCGCTCTGTAGAGTCAACCCCCGGGATAAGCTCTTGGCGGTCTTTCATTTTTGCAGCAGTACCCATTCAGGAGCATTCACCCACGTTGATGTTGGCAGAGGATAGGCCGCTTTGGGCGGGACCACAGGTCTCACGGCTCCGATCCCGTTGAATCGCTGTAGTATCCCGGGCGATTGCGAATGATGAAAGATCCCGGGGCGGCCCTTGGAACGGTCACCACCACGCGGTGGAAGTCGACTCCCGGCTTCTGGTGCTTCGGATAGTAGCCCAGCAGATACTGTGTGCGCAGATCCTCGCTGACCATCTCAAAGGCCTTGTCGAGCCCGACCTCGCTCACATAGAAATGCTTGCCGCCGGTCTGCTCGGCCAGGGTAATGAGCGCGTGCTCACCGCCGATGTCGCGCCCGGCGCTCGCCTCAATCGGCACATCGATAATGCTGTAAATGATGACCTCATTGCGGAGGGCCTCCTCCAGGGCTTTCTCATAGGTGGCGCCCATCCCGGTGTCGCCGCCATCTGAGACCAGCACCAGTACCTTGCGGCCGTCTCTTTTGCCAAGCTGTTGTGATCCGTACACGACAGCGTCGTAGAGAGCTGTCGCCCAACCTCCGCGCAACTGCTTCAGGCCGCGATCAATCTGAGCGACCTTATTGGTGAACGGCGTTAGCGGACGCACATCGGTGGCAAACTGAAGCAGGCTCATCTGATCCTGCGGGCGCAGGATGACCTTCGCAAAGCGGCGCGCGGCGTTGGCCTCCTCGCTCATGTCCTTGCGCACGCTAAGGCTGGTGTCGATCGCCAACGCCAGATTCAGCGGCATCTCAGAGTGGCGTTCGAAGATCGCGATAGTCTGCGGCCTGCCATCCTCGAACAACGCGAAATCCTGGCGCGTAAGGCCGCCCACGACGGCGCCATTCGGGTCGGTCACGCTGACAAAGACATTGACCAGCTTCACGTTCAGACGCAAAGTTGTATCCTGCGCCGCCAGCACGAGGGGCGCCAGAACAAAGAGCGCACCGCAGCCTGCGCGGCAGCAGAAGCCCGCAATTCCACGGCGATTACGCGCCATCCGGAACCTCCGGCGCATCCACCGTCAGGCTAGCGGGAAATGGCTCACCGGGCGCCCACACGGCTCCATCCGCAAAGGTCTCCTTCTTCCAGATCGGGACGGTCTTCTTCAGGGTGTCGATCAGCCAGCGGGAGGCATCAAAGGCCTGTGCACGGTGCGCCGAGGCCACTACGATCAGTACGCTGGTTTCGCCGATATCCAGACGTCCCAGGCGGTGAACCAGGGTTACGTGGCGCACGCCGAATTTCTGGCGCGCCTGCCGCGCAAGATCACGCATCTGCCGCACTGCCATCTCTTCGTAGGCTTCGTAGTCAAGATAGAGCGTCTGGCGGCCGCGCGAATGGTTGCGGATGATGCCGTCAAAAACAACAACCGCGCCGTCCTCACCTTGCTTGGCAGCGGCTACCAGGCGATCAGATTCGATGACTTCACGTGTCAGCGCAACGACAAGATCGGAGTCTTCATTGCTCGATTCGGTTGGGTGCGAGCTTCCCCCTGAGACCGGCGGCAGCAGTCCCACTTCGTCGCCATCATGCAGGGCATGCTCTGCCGTGGCATATTCGGCATTCACACTGACTGCAATCGCACGCAAAAAGGCGCCGCGTTCAGGCAGACCTTTAGCCACCTGCTCAAGCAGGTGCGCGACAGAGGCGCCCTCCGCCAGCTCCACTGTAACGGCCGACGAGCCCAGCCAATCCTTCAAGATCCCAAAGGGAAGAACTCGCACCTGCATCACTGGTAAAAGGATACTGCCTGCAAGTTAGACGCGGGGGCGAGATTTAAATGACGAATGCGGATAGAAAACCATGATCTGGTTCGGCATGACTGCGATCTGGTCGGCAGGCCTGCGGATCCCAACGCAAATAAACGCGCCTCCCGGCTTCATCCCAAGCTACCGGGCGGGGCGGAATCACGTGGACACAGCCTTCAGAGGCACAGCGCTTTGTGTCTCTTCGCGGTTGCGCTTACGCCACAGTACTGACGGCAAGTTCGGCCGCGGCCGGCTCCGTCTCCGGCCGCGTTTTCAGGTTCGGCAAAGCCACGGCCAGCACATCTTCGATGCGGCTGGCGTAGTGCACATCCACGCCCTCAATCATGGCTGGAGTCAGGTCCTCTTCCACGTTCTGGCGGTTTTCGGCGGGGAGAATGATGGTTTTCACTCCGGCCCGCCGAGCCGCCAGAAACTTTTCCTTGATGCCGCCCACCGGCAGCACGTTGCCGCTGAGCGTGATCTCGCCAGTCATGGCCGTCAACTGGCGCACC
>JAJZNH010000041.1 GCA_021811745.1 Acidobacteriota bacterium | reverse complement strand
GTGGCACAGGGCGCGCCGCCCCAGGGCGGAGCCGGCCAGCCCTACACCGTCGAGTACTACTACAAGGTCCAGTGGGGCCATCAGCAGGAGTTTCTCAACCTGTTCCTCAAAAACCACTGGCCGCTGCTCAAGAAGATCCAGTCCACGGGGCGGATTCTGTCGCTCAAGATTGATTCGCCGGCCTATCACACCACCGAAGACGGACGCTGGGACTATCGCGTCACCATCGTCTATAAGAACTCAACCGTGGCCACTACCGCCAACCCCGATGAGGAGACATTCATCAGGCAGCTTTGGCCCGATCAGGCGACGTATCAGCGCGAGGAGCAACGCCGCTTCGAGATTCTCCTGGCGCACTGGGATTTGCCGGTGACGGATATTACGCCGAAAGAATAGTTGTCAGTTGTCAGTTGTCGGTGGTCAGCGGTCAGTTTTGTCCGGTGAACTGGTTGGATCAAGCATCCATCTCGCGTCGCTGCCGCACCAGGTCTTCGGCCGCCTCGGGCCAGCGCGGAAACTGAAACGTGAATCCCGCATCCAGCAGCCGCCCCGGTACCACGCACCGGCTCTTGAGGACCAGTTCCGTCTCTGTGCGCAGAAGAAACGCCGCAATCTGAAGCACCGGCCACGGAGCCGGCAAGCCGTTGGGCATCTCCCACGCTTCACGCAGCGCCTCCATGAACTCGCGGTTAGTCACCGGATGGGGCGCGGTCACGTTGACCGGCCCATCCACATCTTCGCGCGCGATCAAGAACGCCACCGCGCGGGCAAAATCAGCCTCGTGAACCCAAGAGACATATTGCCGCCCGCGGCCCTGCCATCCACCCAGCCCCAGGCGCACCAGCCGCGACAGAATGGCGAAGGCATTGCCATGCGCCGGGCTCAGCACAATGCCGCTGCGCAACGCCACCTTGCGCGTCCGAGGCGTCGGCGTCTCAAAGAACGCTGCCTCCCAATCCCGGGCCACGCCGACGGAAAAATTCCATGTCTCAGGCGCGCGTCTCCGCCTTGAAATCCGCTCACCGCCGCCCAATTCTCCAGTAGACTCATCCATCTCCCGGTCGAGCGCGTGGCGATAGATGGTCGCCGTCGAAGCATTCAGCCAGACAAACGGCGGATCTTCCAGTTCGGCGATGACGCCATTCAGCAGGCGGGTTGTCCCGATCCGCGATTCGTAAATCTCTCTGCGGTTGGCCTCGGTGTAGCGGCAATTCACGCTGCGCCCGGCCAGGTTGATGCAGACATCCGCGCCCTTCAGGGTTTCAATCCACGGACCGCGGTTCATTCCGTCCCAATGGACGGTTTGCCATGGCGCGGTATAGGGTCCGCGCGTCAACACAGTCACATGATGACCGCACTCGGCAAAAAAGCGCGCCAGCATCCGGCCCACCTGGCCGCTTCCGCCAGGCAGCACGATGCGCAGCGCGCGCGTTTGCATCATCAGGCCTCTCTAGCAGGCGGCCTTTACGGAGCTGAGCACCGCCAGCCACTCGGTCGCTGAATCCACCACAAGATCCGGCAGAGTCTCCATCAGGTTCCGCGGCCCGAATCCAAAGTCGCATCCCAGGCTCCAGACGCCGGCATTGCGCGCCGTCTGCACATCCACCTGACTGTCACCGATCATCACGGTCTCTTCCGGCCGCGCACCGGTTTCGTCCATCAGCGTGCGTAGCCCCAGCGGATCGGGCTTCTTCACAGTAAAGCTGTCACCGCCGTATATCTGCGCAAAGTAGCCGGCCATTCCCAGCGCCTCGCAGATGCGCCGCGCCGGGCGAACCGGCTTGTTGGTCAGCACGGCCATGGCCCTGGGCGTGCCGCCGGGAGCATCGTGCAAATCGCGCAACGCTTTCAAAGCCTCCAGCACGCCTTCATACGCATAGGTGAAGTCCAGCTTGTGCTCACGGTAGTACTCCAGAAAATACCCATACGCTCGTGATTGCAGTTCCTCGTCCACCTGCTCCGGAGTTATGCCGGTCGCCAGCGCCAGCGAGCGGCGCACGAGCATGGGCGCGCCGTTGCCCACAAAGCTGGCAATCACCGGATCGGGCAGCGATGGGCGGCCGACGTGCTCCAGCGCGGCATTTACGCTGTTGCACAAATCCTGAGCCGAGTCGATCAGTGTGCCGTCCAGATCGAAAACGAGAAGTTTCAACTGCTCCACGGGGAGTGGACGAAAGACGCGAACCATACTTCCAGTGTAATGGGCAAGGAACGCAGCCGGCACTGCCCGATAGCACTCAGTGAACCCGAATATCCCCCGAGCCGGTCGAGACCCGCACGATGGGGCCTCCACCGCTAATGTCGCCCCGCACGCGGTGGCGCCTGGATTCGCCTTGCATCGTGATCTGCCGGTCGGTGCGAATGCTTCCTGACCCGGTCGACGCATCCAGCGTGAATGCGGCATTACCCGTCCACAACTCCACGCTGCCCGAACCCGTCTCCAGTTTCCACGCCGAAGCCGGAGTTCCTTCCACTTTAATGTCACCCGAGCCGGTCGAGGCATGCAGCCCACCGCGCAGGTTCTTCAGGCCGATGTTGCCTGAGCCGGTTGAGGCCTTCACATCTCCCGGGCCGCCCTGCGCCGCCTCGATGTTGCCCGAACCCGTGCCTAAAGAAAAGCCGCCCTGCAAGCTGGTGCCATTGATGTTGCCTGAACCCGTATGCAGCTTCGCGTTCTTGCCAACGCCATCATCAACTACATTTCCAGAGCCCGAGCCAACATCGAGATACGAGTCTGCCGGCGCCTGAATCTCGTAATCGATGCTGATGTTGCGCACATCCTGCCTGCGCCCCCCGATGCGGATAATGTTCCCGGTCTGTTCAATCGGCGGGTGTGCGGCGACATCGCGTACCTCCCGCTCGCTTGCACTCCAATTGGATCTGACCTTTCCCACAATGCGCACCTGATTGGCGGAACCGCGTATCAGATGAACATCGCCTGCGCCGGTAGCGACCGTCAGATCCACCACCCCGTTGACCGTCAGGGTGCGCTCGAAGGTAGCCTCTGCCGCCAGCACCGGTACCGCAGCCAACGCCACAGCCGCCACTGCAACCAAAAGATTCCTCATAGCCTGCCTCTGTTAGACGCTTTCTTCCACTCATACGCAGTCTCATGAGCGCAGGTTCCAGCGATAAAGTTCAAGCGATTCTTTCAGGGAGCGCGCCCCTAAGCCTGCGAATCACAC
>JAJZNH010000691.1 GCA_021811745.1 Acidobacteriota bacterium | reverse complement strand
CAGACCCTGTTCATTGCCTTCGACCTGATCTTGGGTTGGATGACCGGTAATCTGGAAGCAATTTTTGCCTAACGATAACAGGCCTTTGCGCTCATCGAGAGTTCCGAGCGTGTTGTCGGCAACCCGGAAGTGCCGGCCACAGGGAGTCCCGAAAAGCAAATGCGGATGCTTCGCTGCGTTCAGCATGACAGCTGGGTAGAATATGAGCCGGTATGGCAATTTAAGATTGTGGGCGGCTGGTCGCCTATGGAGAACTTTCGAACCGCTGGCGGCCTCAGGACAACCGGGTGATCCCAGGAAAGTCATCGAAGCCATGATCGAAGCTCAAGATCCTTTTAACTCCATGAACCTGCATGATCGCGAGGTGTATCGCGTCTCGTGCCGGCATGCCCTTCCGGCCCAGCACAATCTCTTTCGGCGGGTGGCCTCGGTCCCGATGACGATTCCAAACGAGGATGAGGGTGCCCCCGGTCTCTCGCTTTTGGAGACCGGGGAGGGAACTCCAGCTGGCTCCGAACTCGTCCCACTTCCAGCCCCGATCCGCACCTGTCCGCGCCCGTCGTACCCCCCGCGCCCGATCTTGAGAAACACATTGTTGTCGAGCACCGACAGCGCCGCCCGCAGTTCCGCCTCATTGCGCACCACCCGGAACGGCCCCACCGGAAACCCATGCTCGGCAAGCCACGGTTTCTGCAGCGTCTTGTCCTGAATAATGCGGATCGGCTCGACGCCCGGCCGCAGTGGCGCCAGGCTCGCGACGCGCTCCAGCGCGTCCACGCCAATCTGTTCGATCTCCAGCGTCACGGCGCCTGCGCCCTCGGCCAGCCGATGCGCGGCAGCAACATCGTCCCAGCGGCCTACGATCGTCTCATCGGTCACAAAGCTCGCCGGGCACCTCGCCTCGGGATCCATCACGCGCACGTGGATGCCCATGGTACGCGCGGCCATCGCCATCATGCGCCCCAACTGCCCGCCGCCCAGGATGCCGAGCCATCCGCCCGGCCCCACCACGGCAATGTCCTTGTTGGTTGCAGGGGAAGAGGAGAGTTTCAAAGCAAAGATTCCTTCATAGAAATTCGAATGCAGCGCCAAAGTTTCAAACGGAGCACGAGAATTGGAGGTAGCGAAGCCCTATTCCCTACTCCCCGTTCTCTGTCCCCAGCGTCTGCTCCATCACTTCGTTGGTGCGCGCCGCGCGCCACGCCGCCAGCCGCTCGTGCAACGCCGCATCGGTGGTGGCCAGCATCTCCGCGGCCAGCAGCGCCGCATTCGCGGCCCCGGCCTTGCCGATCGCCAGCGTCCCCACCGGCACGCCCTTGGGCATCTGCACAATCGAGAGCAGGGAATCCATCCCGTTCAGCGCCGTCGCCGGCACCGGCACGCCCAGCACCGGAACCAGCGTCTTGGCCGCCAGCATGCCGGGCAAATGCGCCGCCCCGCCCGCACCGGCAATAATCACCCGCAGTCCGCGCGCCCGCGCCGTCTCCGCGTATTCGAAGAGCCAATCCGGCGTGCGGTGTGCGCTCACAATGCGCGCCTCGTGGGGAATCTCCAGCGCCCGCAGCAGCTCCACCGCCGCCGCCATCACGTCGTAGTCGCTCTTCGACCCCATCACCACGCCCACCAGCGCCTGTACGCCCGGTTGCTCGCTCATGGGGTGATTATACGAAGGTATCTTGAAGGTGCACGACCGCGTGCAAGAGGAAAATCAGCGAGCTTTTCTGGACATTAGAGATTCTGACTTCTCGACACGTTCTTTGGCCTGTTTGTGGCGGCTATATATAAATGTGCTCGCCAACGCAGTCAGGCTTCCAAGAATAGAGATCCAACCGTTAACGTTTCGACCCGTGAAAAGCAGAGCGAAACCGCCGATAAGAGCAACAAGGCATAACACAAAGGCGTAGTTTGTGCCTCTCTGCTGGCTCTTAACATTGCCTTCCACAACCATAGCTTCTAAGCGCTCGCGGTGCGCACTTTGACGCTCCGCCATCGTCATGAGTCGCTCTGCACCATTTGGAATTACTTCATTGTACTTGGCCAGAAGCGCTGGGTGCGGAAGTGGTCCTGAAAAAGACACAGCGTGAGTTACAGTAGCGAACGCTCCCGGCGGATCAGGGCGCGCAATTTGGGTCGACCCGTTCCTGTGCTTCTTGCTCACGATCTATCAAGCGACTTTCAATTCGTCCTCTTGGCGCTCGATAGCATCGCAGAGTTCTTGCCCGACAACCAGCCAGTCCGCGGCAATAGCCTTGCCGTCAGCCTCTTGACCGTCATCGCTTCGATTGTACTCATCGAAGACTCCCCAAAGATCGAGCACACGAGCTGCACCAGAAGCAAAAGACGGCTGCGCAAAGAGAAAATCCGTTTTGACGTTCTTTTCCATGGTCTCCTCAGCTCAGGAAAAGCCGATAGCCCATCTTACTGGATGGCGTCGATACAAAAAAGACTCTATCCGCGCTCGGCTGGATTGTCGAGGCGCCGGAATCACTGAAGTGGGCAAACGCTTGTAGTATCGGCACTGAATCGCCAGAAGTCCAGCGAAATCAGCATGCGGCTGCAGAATCAATTCTATTTGTGCGATCTGAAACAGTCCAGGTCCGATCAAAGATTTCCCGCCTCCAAATTACCGAAATGGGAGCGCGCTGGATGCTTGGCATGTAAGCCTTCTAGTTTCATTAAGTTAGAATCCCTAGGGTGACCCGCATGTAAGCAATCGTTTCCGAGCACCGGAAGCAGAATGCTTTCCTCACCGCCGCCACCACGCCCCCACCGCCACCTCGATCACCGCGAGCGCCACGCTCACCGCCGCCACAAACCCCTTGGCCCGCTGCCAGTTCTGCTCGTGCTCCTGCATGCGCCGCTCCAGCTCCGCCAGCCGGCCGCCGTTGCCATCGCCCATCAGCCCGGCCATCTGCGTCTTCAGCGCGCTCAGATCGCTCAGCACCTGCGCCTCGAATTCATTCATCATCCGCATGCGGAACTCCAATGCAGCCAACAGCTCGCAATTCGCCTTGCGCGCGAACTCCGCTCACTCCGCGAACAGCTCGCTCCGCTACGAGAGCGGCAAATTCACAAATACCGCCGCCGAAAATTCCGAGTAATTGGGCGGCGTCGCGCCATCGTACATGCGCACAAAGAACCGGTCGCACCACGACGTGCGCGCAAAGGTCAGCGTCTCGGCCGCGCTGCGC
>JAJZNH010000194.1 GCA_021811745.1 Acidobacteriota bacterium | reverse complement strand
CCACAGGGGGGGGCAGTCGTGTTCGAAGTGGGGAGGGTCGCCGCAGTAAAAGGACCGTGGGTGCAGAGGCCGTTACCGGTCTGGCAGACGCTGGGCGTCACAGTTGGGGAACAGACCTCTATCTCTGTCTCTACGTCGGTGATTTCACCTGCCATGGCTGACGTGGCGGTGCCCTGGAGAGTCACCGAGTCCGATTCGGTGGTTCCGGTCGACGTCGACTGATATGGGTTCACTACATGGAGAGTTGGAAAGCACTGGTCACCGTTCCCGGAGCATGCAGTTGTTTGGAAATAGCCTCCGGCTTCGTCAATGTCACAGGGGCCGGCGCCCGAGGAGTAAAGAGAGTTCGTGCAGATGGGTTTCTGTTGGGGTGACGCGGCGTCAAGCTGGATTTCCCAATCTCCGAGCACATAATAGCCCGAGAGAAGCAAGGCCAAATTGAATTGACCGCCAGGTTGCACCAGCTTGTTCTCAAATTCCGTATGCGACACCAGCGTCCCATTCGGTCTCCGCACCTCGATGACCCAGTGGCCGTGGACCTGGATGGACTCGTGCGGACCGCCGCCGGAGGGTCTTGCGGCCGTGCTCGCCTGCCGCGGGGCGATAGAAGCCGCTGCCGCGGCGAGGTTCGAATCTTGGGCCGGGGGAGACTTGGCAGGCGGGGGGCTGGACTGACCGCGCGCCACGGGCGAGGCCAGGCAAAACGCAGCGATCGAGAGCACGCCGAACGCGAAAGAGAACCTGCGGCAGGCGATTGAGTTCCAGATGTGACCTTGCATGGGAAGCTCCCCTCGACAGGATGGCGCGGACGACCTGCCCCGAGAATCCGGCACCGAAGATGATCAGCAAGGTACCGGGGGTTCCGCTCCCGGTCAATGGACCGAGCCTTATTTCTATCTGATCTGTATCTTGCGTCATAAAATCCTGATTCTATTAAGCGTAATCTTGAGGTAGATTCCCGTTGAACCTCCATTCATGCTGTGCTATCGTAGGTCTACTTCAGCGGAAGCGCTCCCATAGTTTTTGTTTTTCCCTTGATCTGGCCTAACCATGGCGATCATGCACACCATCAGGACCGGCTACCGCATTGGCCCTTTTGCTCTGGATTTCCGCTCCGGCGATCTGAGCAGGAATGGCCGCCCAATCCGCCTGCAGGAAAAGCCGCGCAGTGTCCTGCTGGCTTTGGCGGCACGCCCCGGGGAGCTGATCAGCCGCGCCGAATTGCATGAGCTGCTGTGGCCCGGGGACACGTTTGTGGATTTCGAAGACGGCCTGAACGCTGCCATGAGCAAGCTGCGCGAGGCCCTGGGAGATGACATCCAGTCGCCCCGCTACATCGAAACCGTGCGCGGCCGGGGATACCGTTTCATCGCCAGAATCGAGCTGGACTCGATTGCCGAGCAGACGCCGATCGGGCGGCCGGGGCAAGCAACGCCACCTTCTTTTGCGGCAGGGCGGGAAACAGCAGGCCTTCCCGAGCCGGCGCTCCAGCGGACCGCTCCGGCGGACACCCGCCGGCGGGCCATGGTTGTGTCCATCGTGCTCGCCTGCCTTGCGGCGGGCACGATCGCCGCTCTGGGTTGGCGGAGCGCTCATCCCGCGCGCATTTCCGTGGCGGTGCTTCCATTTGCCAATATGACCGGGGATGCCTCTCGTGACTACATCTGCAACGGCATCACCGAGGAACTGATTGCGCAGCTCCAGCATCTCGCGCCTAACCAACTCCGCGTGATTGCGCCCAGCTCCGCGCAGGCCTATGCGAATTCAAAGAAGCCTGGACAACAAATCGCGCGGGAGCTCCAGGTCCAATACCTGATTCAAGGCAGCCTGCAGCAGCAGGGCGCCGACATCCGCGTGGCCGCTCAACTGGTGCGGGCGCAGGATCAGTCGCCCCTCTGGGCGGATGTGTACGAGGGAGATCTGAGCGATCAGTTTGAGTTTGAGGCGAGCGTTGCGGAATCAGTGGAACACGCGCTTTCCCTGCGCGTTCCGTCCATTGCTCACAACGGCCGCGGGGCCGGTATCTACGAAGCGCACGATGCCTATCTGAAAGGGCTTTACTACCTCTCCCAGCGGTCCAAGCAGGGATTCGAACAGGCGATCGACAGCTTTGCAGATGCCGTGGCCCTCGATCCTCATTACGCCGCCGCCTACGCGCGGCTTGCCGCCACCTATAATCTGATGGGCCAGTACACCTGGATGAACCCGCCCAACGCGCGCAGCCAGGCCTGGGCGGCGGCCGAGCAGGCGCTTTCGCTGGACCCTTCGGAGGCCGAAGCCCACGCCGCATTGGGCTTTTCACTTTGGTTTTACAAATGGGATGCGGTGGCGGCGGAAAGTGAGTTGCGCAAGGCGATCGCACTTGATCCCGAGAGCGTGGACGCCCACCACTGGTATGCGCAATTGCTCATGACCGCGGGCCGCTACCCGGAGGCGGAGCGCCAGATGCAGGCCGCTCTCGACGTCGATCCGCGCTCGCCGATCCTGCGCACCAATCTCGGCTGGCTCTATTACTACGAACGTCGATTTCCCCTGGCCATCGAGCAGATTCAGTCCGTGATCAGCGAGAATCCGGAATTCGTGACCGCTCACTACAAGCTGTGGTACACCTATTCCGCCATGGGAGATGAGCCCCGCGCATGGCAGGAGTTTCAGTGGGTGGTGCATTCCACCACCGATGCCGCTCACCAAAGCAGCATTATAAAGGCCTATAAGGAGAGCGGTTACAAGGGAGCGCTTAAAGAGCTTGCGGATCAGGATGACTCGGAATACTACGGAAGCATGGTCGATGGGGCACGGTGCATGATCTTTGCCGGAGACCGTGACGGCGCTCTGCGCGAGCTGATGCGGGCATACGAGCAGCGTGAGGGCTGGTTCATCTATGCGGCCTCAGATCCCGCGTTTTCTCCTCTTTGGAAAGATGCCCGTTTCCAAAAGACCATGATGCGCCTGCGCGCATCCTTCAGCCAGTAATTACCGGCTCACCTTCCGCGCAACCGTTTCGCCGCGAAGCTTCTTGCCTGGATATTATGCTTCCCTTCCATCGGACAAGCCACGCTGCGCGAATGAAATCGATTCTGAACTTCCGCGGGCCATCTCCGGATCACTGCTCCATGCCACCTACCAGAACGCATTCGAGAAACTCGCGCACGTTGTCGAAGACCGCAGCGATGTCCGTCTGCAGCCCGCAT
>JAJZNH010000776.1 GCA_021811745.1 Acidobacteriota bacterium | reverse complement strand
CGATTATGTATACGCGAACCAGTTGGAGATTGCCGATGGAACTGTGACCGGGCGCGTGCTGCCGCCGATCGTGAATGGAGAGCGTAAGGCGGCGCTGCTGGCGGAGATTGCCGGCCGCGAAAACATCTCGCTCGATCAGGTGGTGGCGGTGGGCGACGGCGCCAACGATATTCCCATGCTGAAGCTGGCGGGAATGGGGATTGCGTATCGGGCGAAGCCGCTGGTGCGCCAGAGCGCGCCGCAGTCGATTTCTTCGCTGGGGCTGGACGGATTGCTCTACCTGATCGGGGTGCGGGACCGGGATCTGGCTGGGCACGCGGCGCGGAATACAAGTTGCTGATGGAGGAGGTCATTCCATGCCGATGAAGAATCCCCCGCGCCGGCGTCGCTTCACTATCCCAGCAGCGACTCCACAAACGCCTCCGGATCGAACTCGAGCAGGTCGCCCATTTGCTCGCCGACGCCGACGAAGCGCACGGGCAGATTGAGCTCGCTGGCAATGGCGACGGCGATGCCGCCCTTTGCTGTGCCGTCGAGCTTGGTGAGCACAATGCCGGTCACGCCCGCCGCCTCAGTGAAGAGCCGCGCCTGCTGCAGGCCGTTCTGGCCGGTGGTCGCATCCATCA
This sequence comes from Acidobacteriota bacterium, assembly GCA_021811745.1. Next base: position 2,570 of record JAJZNH010000776.1, on the reverse strand, counting down.
CCAGCAGCACTTCGTGCGGCGCGCCAGGCACGAGGCGAGCCGCGGTGCGGCGCATCTTGTCGAGTTCGTCCATGAGGCCGGCCTTGGTGTGCAGGCGGCCGGCGGTGTCCACGTAGAGGTCCTGGATGCCGCGCGCTTTGGAGGCGGCGATGGCGTCGTAGAGCACGGCGGCCGGATCGCCGCCCTGTTTGGTTTTAATCATCTCGACGCCGGAGCGCGAGGCCCAGATTTCGAGCTGTTCGATGGCGGCGGCGCGGAAGGTGTCTGCGGCGCAGAGAAGGACGGAGTTTCCCTGGGCGCGGGACCAGGCGGCGAGCTTGCCGCTGGAGGTGGTTTTGCCGGTGCCATTGACGCCGACCAGGAAGGTGACTTTAGGCGGCTCCTGCGGTGCGGCAACCGTACCTTGCGGGGCGCTGAGGATGGCGATCAACTGCTCCTTCAAAAGCGAGCGCAGTTCTTGGCCGCCTTCAATGGCTTTGCGCAGGGCCCGGTCGCGGAGAGCATCGATAATCCGGGTGGTGGTTTGCACGCCGAGGTCGCTGGTGAGCAGGACAGATTCGAGCTCTTCGAGAGCCTGCTCGTCGACCACGCGGGTGAGCGCGGCGATGCCTTCAAGCTTGGCGGAGAGGGATTCGCGGGTGCGGGCGACCGCGTCTTTCATGCGATCGAAGCCGACGGCCTGGCGCATGCGCCCGAAGAGGCCCCGGCGCTGTTCGCCTTCCTGTTCCTGCGGCTCGGGTTTTTCCGGTTCTTCGTCGCCGAATAAGCGAATAATTTCCATTCCTCTCCAGTGTATCGCCGCGCCGGATGCGCCGTTCAGCTCAGGAGAGTTGCACTCCAGGGGCGTTGGGCGCCATTGGGCGGCGTGGAGTAGGAGATGGCGGCTGGCTCCGATATTCTGGAGGTAAGGCCCACCTTGCAGGTTTCGCTCATCTGGGCTTCACCCGTCCGGCGGCTGGATGACCGGGCAGATTCCCCAGGACTGTGCATGACAAAGACGGAACAACATCCTCTCCGGAAGATTCTGGAAAGCCGCATCGCCATCATCGACGGGGCAATGGGCACTACCCTCCGCACCTACGGCATGAAGGAAGCGGATATGCGCGGGGATCGCTTCCGGTCGGCGACCAAGGATCTGCTGAACAACGGCGACCTGTTCACGCTGACGCAGCCGAAGATGATCGGCGACATTCACCGGCGGTTTCTGGAGGCGGGCGCGGACATCATCGAGACCAACACCTTTGGCGCGACGACGATTGCGCAGAGCGAGTTCTTTGTGGAGGATCCGCGGGAGCACGGCGGGCGCAAAGATCCGGAGTTCTACCAGAAGGTGATTGAGGACGAGTATCTGCGCAGGCTGGCTGCGGATATCAACCTGGAGTCGGCGCGGCAGTGCCGGGAGTGGGCCGATCGGGTGGCGGAGGCGACGGGGCGGCCGCGGTTTGTGGCCGGCGCCATCGGTCCGCTGACGGTGTCGCTCTCGAACTCGCCCGATGCCGAGGATCCGGGCTTCCGCGTGGTCACGTTCGACCAGGTGAAGACGGCTTACGCGGAGCAGGTGCGGGCGCTGATCGAAGGCGGCGTTGACACGCTGCTGGTGGAGACGATCTTCGATTCTTTGAACGCCAAGGCGGCGCTGGTGGCCGCCCAGGAAGTGATGCAGGAGACGGGCAAACACCTGCCGGTGATGATTTCCGCGGCGGTGGGCCGGGGCGGCGAGACCATGATCTCGGCGCAGACGACGGAGGCTTTCTGGAACGCGGTGCGGCACGTGAAGCCGCTCTCGGTGGGGTTGAACTGCTCGCTGGGACCGGACCTGATGTTTCCGTTTCTCGAAGAGCTGTCGGAGAAGTCGGATGCGGCCATTTCCGCGTATCCCAACGCGGGCCTGCCCAACCCGCTGTCGGAGACGGGCTTCGATCTGGGACCGGTGGATATGGCGCGCTTCCTTGGGGAGTTTGCCGATGCGGGGCTGATCAACATTGCCGGCGGATGTTGCGGCAACACCCCGGAGCATATTGAGGCCATCGCGAAGGCGCTGGAAGGCAAGCCGCCGCGGCCTCTAGGCGAGCGCGCGGCGCAGACGGAAGAACCCAGTTTGAGCGGGAGCCAGGCGTGAGCACGATCGAAAATCAAACAGGCAAGAATTCCGAGTTGCGCAACCGGGCCGAAACGGCGGCGTTCAGGCCGCTGCGCCTCTCCGGCTCACAGCCGTTCACGCAGCAGCGCGGCGTCTTCATCATGATTGGCGAGCGGACCAACGTGGCCGGCTCGCCGAAGTTTGCGCGGCTCATCAAGGAAGGCAAGTACGAAGAGGCGGTGACCATCGCGCGCCAGCAGGTGGAGAACGGCGCCAACGTGCTCGATGTGTGCATGGACGAGGGCATGATCGACGGAGTGGCGGCGATGACGCGTTTTCTGCAACTGCTGGGCAGCGAGCCGGAGGTGGCGAAGGTCCCGTTCATGGTCGATTCCTCCAAATGGGAGGTGATTGAAGCGGGCCTGAAGTGCATGCAGGGCAAGGGTATCGTCAACTCCATTTCTCTGAAGGAAGGCGAAGCGGCTTTCCG
>JAJZNH010000952.1 GCA_021811745.1 Acidobacteriota bacterium | reverse complement strand
TGAGGAGAATCGAAGATGCGTCCGCGCCTGCAAGAGCGCCGGGGAGCAGTCCGAGAAAGGCGCTGGCCAGAAGAGTGCCGACGGCGAAGCTGACCAGGCGGGGCGTCAGCGTCCTGGAGAGTTGAGCGCCTGCCAGAAGCAGCAAACCCGAAGCGGCAACAACACCCACGCTGGCGATAAGCGCAGCAACGGCAATTAACCAACAATCGAGCATGGCAACCGCCCCTTGAGGGAATTGTTAGCTTTGGTTATACAACGATTCCATCTGAAAGCGGTAGATGAGTTGTCACGCAGCGCCCGTCTCGATTTGTACCCGGCTGCTAATCTCCATCAAGAAATGCACGGACCACCGGGTCCAGCTTTGCCGCTTCGCAACTTGTAGCCTCATGTCCGCAGTCGCCCTCCAGCACCAATGTCTTCGCACCGATCAGCCGCGCGAACTCAAGCGGCGGCTGGGGATTCACCATGTGGTCCTGCGCGGAAGAGACGACCAGCACCCTGGCCTTCACGCGCCTGGCTGCATCTGCCAGGCTGCCTCCATGCGCCACGTCGAGATGCACGATGGCCCCAAGCTGAGCGAGCCAGTCGTTGGCGTCTGAAGGAAGGATGCCGGTGGACTCCCATTTTGCGTAATCGCGGGCAAAGTCGGCCGGCGAATGCGTGCGCGCAAAATTCTCCGGCGTGGTCAGGTTCAGTTGCCAGATCAGCTCGGCTTCGGGTTCCGCCGGAGGCTGCGTGTAGTTGCCATGCTGCCAAGCGGGATCCATCCTGATGGCATCAATCGCGGCGCGGTGCAGCAGAAGATCGCGGCTGTTCGGGCGCGGAGAGCCGACGATGGGAATCGCTTCGTCCATGAAATCGGGATAATCGACCATCCATTCGAATGTCTGCTGCCCGCCCATGGAGATACCCATGACGGCGTGGACGTGACTTAAATGAAGGGTCTCCGTCGCCAGCCGATACTCGGCGTTGACCATATCCTGCATCGTAATGGCAGGGAAAGCCGGTCCGTGCTGGGTGGCGGAATTCGAAGGCGACGAGGAAATGCCGTCGCTCAGCGCGTCTATCGCCACCACAAAATATTTTGCCGGATCGACAAGCTTACCCGCGCCAACCTGACCGGCAAGCTGTGCGCTGGTCCCCGAGAACCAGGTGGGAAACAGCACCGCATTGGAGCGGTCCGCACTCAAACTGCCCCAGGTGCGGTATCCCAGGCGGCACTGGTCGATCTGCTTTCCGCTGACCAGCTTGCATGCGCCAAGGTCGGCAAACTTCAGTTGTCCGTCGGTGTTTGGCTGCTGCGTCCAGCCCAGAACCGGCGCGGCGGCGATGCAGGCGAACAGGAACAGGAAGGATTGAAGACCTGATTTTTGCATGAGAATGAGTGTATATCCCGAGCCCGGAGCAATTTCCGGTTACATCGTTGAGGAAAGCCGCGACGTCTAATATTTATATAGAGATGTCGGACACACTTTATCTGAGTCTGTGGTACCCGAACCTGCGTCTTGAGGCGCTCGCCGAAAAGTTGACCACGGTGCTGGGGGCATTTGCCGCGAACGGCGGCGACGCCAAGGTCTATTCCGCCACCGTGTGGCCCGTCAACTGGAGCGAGACGCCTGTCTTTGAGCGCGTCTGGGGACGCATGGCAGTCGGCGCTGAACCCGCCCCGGCTCGGGGCCAGGCGAGCGGCTCAATCCGCGGTGCCGTTCGCGGCGTTGACCCACGCCAGGCGGTCGAAGAGGCGCTGGAGTTGCTCCACGACGACTATGCCTTTGAGTTCCAGATCGGCTGGAACCTTTGGGAGCTGGAAGCCGCGCCGGGCCTCGATCCCCGCTGGATGCGGCAGCCGCGTCTGGTGCGCGTCACTGGTTACGGGCCGTTGTTCGACGAAGGAACCTACGAGCAGGACGGACACATCAAGATCGACTTCGGATCGGATGCGCCTTTTCTTGAGGAGGATCTGGAACTGGACCAGGCAGCGGCTCGCCACGTGGAAGAAAACGTGCGCCAGTTGGTGGAATTGACGGCAGCTGTCCAGAAGGAATCAGGGGCGACGGCGCGGCTTTTGTGGAGCGAACTGGGCGAGAGTCTCGCCCAGCGTCTGGCGGCGCGGTTGGGAATGGGAAACTGAACGTGCGATTCACCATCGAGCGGATGCGGGCTCTGGTGCTGGCGGCAGCGGTGCTGCTGGTGGTGGCGTTGGTGATATTTCTGGCCATCGCCAAGTGGAAGAGCCCCTTGAGCGGTCGCGACATTCCCAAGCGGCTCGGAATCGACATCCAGCAGGAAGCCAACGGCTTTACCTTTGCCCATGCCCTCGGAGCGCACTCTCAGTTCAAGATTCACGCCAGCAGGGTCGTCCAGTTAAAGGAAGGCAACGCTCTGTTGCACGACGTGAAGATTGAAATGTATGGGGCAGACGGAAGCCGCGTTGATCACATTGAGGGCTCCGAGTTCGAATATGACCAGAAGAGCGGGCTGGCCAAAGCGGTGGGGCCGGTAGTCATCACATTGACGCGTGCGGCGGTCGAGCTTGGCGCTTCCCAAAGCGCGCACAAGGCAGGGAACGGTCCGGCGCAGGGCGGCAAAGCCGGGAACACGCCGCTGGTGGCGGCTGCCCGCTCCGCCGCATCGGGTGATATTCATATCCAAACCAGCGGGCTGACCTTCAATCAAAACAGCGGGGTGGCGACGACCAGCCAAAAAGTGAATTTCTCCATGACCCAGGGAACAGGCAGTGCCGTGGGAGCGGTGTACGACTCGCAGCAGGGCTCGCTCGTGCTCGACCGGCAGGTGGATCTGACGACCCGGCGAGGCGGCGAGGTGGGCGAGATTCACGCTCAACATGCGGAGTTTGAACGCCAAACCCAAATTTGCCGGCTGCACGCGGCGACCGCCGATTACCGGGATGGCGCGGCGACGTCGGGAGACGCGACCATCTTATTTCGGGATGACGGGTCGGTGGTACGCCTGGATGCGAGCAACGGATTTACGCTGACCACCACGACCGGCGGACGTCTGGCCGCCCCGGCAGGCTGGTTGAAGTTCGACGAGCACAACCAGCCCCGGAATGGCTTTTTGACCGGCGGCGTCAAGATGGACTCCGTCAGTGCCGACGGCCAGATGCAGGGAACCGCACCGAGTGCGAACCTGGAATTTGCGTCGCAAGGCGAGTTGCGCCGGGCTCACCTGGAGCG
>JAJZNH010000913.1 GCA_021811745.1 Acidobacteriota bacterium | reverse complement strand
AACGTTGACCATCCGCCGTCGTCATCGTCCGTCTGCCCGGATTCGCGATAGGCTTTGAGAAAGCGATCCGTCCAGTCCTGCTCATCCAGGCCAAGCGCGCCTGCATAGCCTCGAACAATTCCCTTGTTGAGAATGCCGCCTGGAAGAGTGCGAAACTTCTCCTGCTCCAGCGCGAGCAGGTGGCGCTGGCTAATCTTGGTAACCGCCGTGATTTCTTCAAGCGCAACGCCGCGGGATAACCGCTCCGTGCGCAGATCCTCTCCAAAACTACCCATCGGCGACTGAAAACACGGGCAACGAGCCCGGAGCAATTTCACCTACACGATAAACCCGGTTAGGGGTTGAGTCAAAGTATTTAAGGGGAATTTGCCGTTTTTTTCTGTATTTTTACCTGCATCATCCAGCTTTAATTTCCCGCTTTGGAACTTTCCCGGGCATTTCCGGCGGGGCCGACGATCGCGTTTGCGGTGTGGACAAGGCGCTGCCGGACGCCGTGCGGGCCGACTCCTGGCGGCCATTCTCAGACAATCCGCACTGTTACCCTAGAAGAGTAGGGCGGCGCGATTTTCCGCCGTCCGGAGCAAGGCTCGAAAATGAATAAGCTTGTCATTGCCAATTTGTTTCACCGCCCATTGCGTTCGCTCATCAGCGTCCTGGCGGTCGCCCTGGAAGTCATCATGATGCTGACGATTATCTCCATCATGCTGGGGCAGCTTACCGGTCAGAAGAGGCTCAATAACGGGATCGGCGCGGATATTATCGTTCGTCCCGGCAATACCACCTTTTTTAATGGCGTGGGCGGCGCGCCCATTTCAGTGAAAGTGGCCGATGTTCTGCGCAAGCTGCCGCATGTCGCTGTGGCTTCGCCGGTAATCACCAGCCTTTCGATGAGCGATGGCCTCGAGGTGCTTTGGGGCATCGACTACAAGAGTTACAGCGAGCTGGCGCCGTTTCGCTTTATTACGGGCGGTCCGCTCAAGCATCCTTACGACGTGATGGTGGACGATGTGTTTGCGGCCAGTGGGCATGGCTATCACGTGGGCGATACGATCACGATCTTCAAGCATCCCTTCCGGATATGCGGCATCTTTGCGCACGGCAAGGGCGGGCGCAAGCTGATTTCCATCGACACCATGGGCCAACTTATCGGCTCCGAAGGCAAAGCGTCGGCGTTTTATATCAAGGCAGACAATCCGGCAAATACCGGGCCGATCACCAAAGAGATTCTCGCCACGCCCGGTATGCAGAGTTACCAGGTGATGACGATGGACGAGTGGCTTTCGCTGATGACGCCCGACCGGATTCCGGCTTTGACCACCGCAATCAACGTGGTCATAGGCATCGCCGTTATTATCGGCTTCCTGGTCATCTTTCAGTCGATGTATACCTCCGTGCTGGAGAGAACCCGCGAGATCGGCATCTTGAAATCGATGGGAGCATCCAAGCCGCTGATCGTCAGTGTCGTTTTGCGCGAGACCTCGGTGATGGCGATTGCCGGAGTCGCACTGGGAGTGGCGCTCTCCTTTGCTGTAAAGTCAATGATTGCCGAAAGGTTCCCCACGCTCTATCTGGACATGAGCGGCTCTCTGGTGGCCAAAGCCACAGTCATTGCGTTTGTGGGTGCAGTGCTCGGCGCGCTCTATCCGGCATGGATCGCGGCACGCAAAGATCCCATCGACGCGCTGGCGTATGAGTAGAGACAATGCCTCCGGGCTCGATCCTCTTTTGGTCGAACGCACCTCACGGGTTCCGGAGGAGATTTCAGGGCAACAGAAGGCGGCCCGCTCGTTTAAATTGCAGCGGGCCGCCTTCGTATCTTGGTCAGCAGTCCTTGTGGAACCGCTTCAGGCAGACGGCCGGATATTCTGATTGACCCGGAAAAAGTTGCCGGGATCGTACTTCTTCTTGATCGTGGACAGACGACCATAATTGTCTCGATACGTTGCCTGAACTCGATCCTGTCCCTCCTCCATCATGAAGTTCACGTAGGCGCCGCCGGATGAATACGGGTGCAGCGCTTCCCAGTAACGTTTGCACCACGTAGAGATCTTTTCGGCATTGGCGGGATCGGGGTCCACGCCCACGATTACTTCCGAGAACAGCGCTTCGCGATGGCTATATGCGGTGTCGCTTCTGCCCACGCGCTGCGCCGCTCCATTCACCGGGTAGAGGTGCATGGTCGAGAGCATGGTGGGAATCGTGGGGCCGAGTTCCGCGTGCCGTGCAATGGCCTCGTCACTCAACTCCGTGAAATTGTCAGCCCGCCAGTACCACTGCAAGCCGGGAGCAAACAGAGGATCGAAGATGCTCTGCGCGACAGGGAAGGGAACGAGCCCCACATGGTCAAGGAGCGGGTTGCCCAGGCTTCGTACCGGCTTCAGAACCTCGTCCACCTTTTCCGCGGCCCCGGTGTAACACCACACGATGGCGCACACCTTCTTGAGATGGAGGTGGGCGGGAAACATCGGAGCGGGAGGCACCACCAGAAAGGCGAAAAAGCCGCTGATCTCCTCGGGAGCGTCCTTGATAAAGTCGCGGTAGGCCCGCAGAACGGTTTCGGCCTCTTCGATCGGCCAGAAGGTAGGGCCGAAGTGAACCATGTTGACCGGATGCAGACGGAACTCGAAGGAGGTGACAACTCCGAAGTTGCCGCCGCCGCCGCGTATGGCCCAGAACAGATCGGGATTCTCCTTAGGGCTTGCGGTCACAAAGCTGCCATCGGCCAGGACCATGTCCACCGCGAGCAGATTGTCGATGGTGAGACCGTACCGGCGGGTCAGGTAGCCAATTCCTCCGCCCAATGTAAGGCCGGCTACTCCGGTGGTTGAGATGAAGCCGCAGGGCGTAGCCATGCCGAAGGCGTGCGTCGCATGATCCACGTCGCCCCAGACGCAGCCGCCCTCCACGCGAACGGTTTTCGCGGTGGGGTTCACGCGGATGCCCTTCATCCGCGAGAGGTCGATGACCAGGCCATCGTTACAGGTCCCCAGGCCCGCTCCGTTGTGCCCGCCGCCACGAATGGCGGTGAGCAGGTTATCTTCTCTGCCGAATTGCACGGCAGCCATCACGTCGGCGACGTCCACGCAGCGGGCGATGAGCCGCGGGCGCTTATCGATCATGGCGTTGTAGACTTTGCGCGCGGAATCGTATGCGGCATCCTCCGGCAAGACAAGCTGCCCTCGGAAGACGCTCTTTAAT
>JAJZNH010000652.1 GCA_021811745.1 Acidobacteriota bacterium | reverse complement strand
CGGTTGGAGGCCGAACTCAAGCGCGACTACCACATCATCACCGCCCAGAAGCGGCTGGAGCAGGTGGCCGAGGACTTCGTGCGCCACTACTCCGCGGGCTGGGAGAGCGGAAAGGCGATGCTGGTGTGCATTGATAAGGTCACCTGCGTCCGCATGTACGATCTGATCCTGCCGCTGTGGCAGAAGTGCATCGCGGAGCTTGAGACCGAGCTGGCCGGTATCGACGACGACCAGGAGGTGCAGTTCCGCCAGCGGCAGATCGCCTGGATGCGTGAGACGCTGATGGCAGTGGTGGTGAGCGAGGAACAGGGCGAAGTAGACCGCTTCCGCAAGTGGAACCTCGACATCAAGCCGCATCGCAAGCTGATCAAGGAGGGTTTTGAACTGCCCGATGGTCAGCGGCTGGCTCTGGACACGGCGTTCAAGCGCGAAGGCCATCCCTTCCGCGTAGCCATCGTGTGCGCGATGTGGATGACAGGCTTCGACGTACCGTGCCTGGGCAGCCTCTACCTGGATAAGCCGCTCAAGGCGCACACGCTCATGCAGGCGATTGCGCGGGCTAACCGTGTGAGCGAGGGCAAGGAAAACGGCCTGATCGTCGACTACTGCGGAATCCTGAAGAACCTGCGCAAGGCCCTGGCTACCTTTGCGGGAAAGGGTGATGAGGGCCATGGCGGAGGGGAGGAGGAAGTTGATCCAACCCGGCCGACGGAAGAACTGCTGGAGGCACTTGGCGAGGCTATCGGCATGGTGCGGCTCTTCCTGACAGACCGGGGCGCGTCTCTCGACGACATCCAAACCCGGACCGGATTCGCGCGGAACGCTGCCATCGTGAAGGCCAAGGAAGCCGCCAACGAGAGCGACGAATCCCGCAAGCGCTTTGAGATTCTTTGCCGTACGGTCTTCAGCAAATTCAAGGCTTGCTTCGGCGATGGCCGGCAGCAGGATTTTCGCCGGGACCGCGACGCCATCGACATCATCTACAAGAGCCTGCAGGACGACAAGCAGCACGCCGACATTACCGAGATCATTCAGCGGCTCCACGCCGTGGTCGATGAAGCCATCGAGACGCGGGCTCCCGGCAGGGATGACGGCAGAATCTACGACATCAGCAAGATTGACTTCGAGCGCCTGCGGCAGGAGTTCCAGCGCATCGCCGCGCCGAATACTACGGTGCAAAACCTCCGCACCGCCATTGAGAACCGTCTCAGGCGGATGATTGAACAGAACCCCCTGCGCACTGATTTCCAGGAGCATTACCAGCAGATCGTCCGTGAGTACAACCAGGAGAAGGACCGCGCCACCATTGAGCGCACCTTCGAAGATCTGCTGCGGTTCGTGAACGAGCTCGACGAAGAGCAGAAGCGCGCGATTCGAGAAGGGCTGGACCAGGAGAGCCTAGCGCTCTACGACCTACTGATGAAGCCCTCGCTCTCGCCGAAGGAGATCGGGCAGATCAAGCAGGTTGCGGTGGAATTGCTGTCGACGCTAAAGGAAGAGAAGCTCAGGGTTGACCAGTGGCGAGATAAGGAAGGCACTCGCGACGCTGTGCGATCGACGATTTTTGATTTCCTCTACAGCGACAAGACAGGCTTGCCGGCCGCCTATAGCGAAGACGAGATCAAGGACAGGTCAGAGAAGGTCTTTCAGCACATCTTCTATGCCTACCCGACGGTGCCTTCCCCAATCTACTCGGCACCGCAAGGTGGAGCTGTCGAAGCCACCTTCGATTAATCCGCATATTCAGTAGGCACTCCGCACCCAGCTCAATATATTGTGGTCCCCATTCGCCGTTTTCCAGGCCATAAGCTTCTCGGTCTTGATCCATCCCTCCTTCGTTGAATTCACAAACTCCTTGAAGCCAATCTTCGGCTCCTATCGCCGACCTCAGCACATTGCTGCGCAACCCGGCTGCGCTCTCTTTATGGCGGTTCACCTCATGGTGCCCAACGATCCATCGTTAGGCCGCGTGGGCTGAGCTGCATAACGCCAACGCAATACAAACCCCGACTGTCGCTTTAAAGTCGAAACCCAACACTAAGGTGACTCGTTTATGGAACTCAACGTACGTTTTGGCCATCCTGTCCTGATCTTCATCTACACGCTCTCGGTATTTCTGATGGGTGACGCCGTTGGCATCTTCTGGCGCACGGAACCCGTTACTGCATTCTCCATGGCCCTGCTTAGTGCCTCGTTCATGGTCGTGCACGACACATTTATCACGTTGATCTGGGCCTGGGCGGCCGCACGCTGGGCGCAAGCGGCCAGCGATCGCAATAAGTCGAGATCAAAAGATGTCCGTTAATCCGGCGACGTCACTCTGTTCGTTCATGCCCACAAAGAGCTGAGGGATAGGTCAAGCCAGGAACTCCACAGCGTCACATGAAGATCAGCGAACGTCTGTTTGTCCGTTTCCTAAAAAGTCTTCTACCGGCGCGATTTCAGCTCAAACACGTGCGCCGGTCTCCCCTTTCCACTCAGGCGATTTGCCTCATCTCAGCTAACAACCCATTGTTAGGGTGCATTGAGTTAAACCGCACCACATAACCGCAAAACCAATCCGCGGCCCGCCGCTCGCTGCCCAAGGCACCGAAACGGCGGGCCGTTCTGTTTTCTGGAGGACTACAAATGAAAACTCCCGATGGCTACATCTCTGAGCGTAACCGTCGAATCTCGAATGACGCAGCTTTCACTTCTTTGCGAGGAAAATCAGCCTCGCCGCTTCACCCTGAACTGCGCCAAGCCGCAAACCGAGGCCTCGAAATCTTCCCCGTCTCTGAATTGGCAAAACTGACAGGAAATCTGGACCTCCTGATCGGCGAAGCATCGAGCGACATTTCTCGCCTGATGGCGCTCACGGAAGAAAATCCGCTGTCTCCGTGGCGTGTCGCTATCGGGCCTTCGGGCTTGTGTGTAGTAGAAGTGGCTGGATCCGCCGGCTGGGCGTGCCTAGCTGCTCTGAATCAAGAGCAGGAAGACTGTTCCACTCTTCGGGTGGAACGTGGAGGCATGACCTGGGCTTTGTTTCGGTGGCCCAAAGGTCTGGTTCTGCGCAATCCGGCGAAGAGGCTCCCGCCAGCGGTGAGGATCCTTGGCGAGGGTCGGAGCTGCCCCATTCCACCCTCTCCCAGTTGCCGCTGGGCAAACCCTGGCCCCACGGCCGAAATCGAAGCAGTGCCCGGCTGGCTGTGGGAATTTG
>JAJZNH010000407.1 GCA_021811745.1 Acidobacteriota bacterium | reverse complement strand
GGCAAGGTCTATTGCTTCGGCCCGACGTTTCGCGCCGAGAAGTCGAAGACGCGCCGCCACCTGACCGAGTTCTGGATGATCGAACCGGAAGTTGCCTTTATGGACCTCGACGGCCTGCTGGAACTGGCCGAGAACTTCCTCTCGCACATCGTCCAGAGCGTACTGAAGAACCGGGCCGCGGAGCTGCAAACCATCGGGCGCGACCCCGCGAAGCTGGAAGCGATTCTGCCGCCGTTCCCGCGGCTGCGCTACGACGAGGCGGCGGCGATGCTGAACGAAGCGCACAGGAAGGGCGAGTTGGAGCAGCCCTTCGACTATGGCAACGACTTTGGCTCACCCGACGAAACCTGGCTCAGCTCGCAGTTCGACCGGCCGGTGATGGTGCATCGCTATCCGGCCGATGTGAAGGCTTTCTACATGGAGCCAGATCCGGCCGATTCGCGTTACGCGCTCTGCGTCGATGTGCTGGCGCCCGAGGGCTACGGTGAAATCATCGGCGGCTCGCAGCGCGTCTCCAGCTTCGAGCTGCTCAACGCGCGCATCGAGCAGCACAACCTGCCGAAGGAAGCCTTCCAGTGGTACCTGGATTTGCGCCGCTACGGCAGCGTGCCGCACGCGGGATTCGGTATGGGCATCGAGCGCGCCGTGGCGTGGATCTGCGGCCTGGACCACGTGCGCGAGACGATCCCCTTCGCGCGAACCCTGCACCGGATCTATCCATGAGGCAGGGTTCGGGATTAGGCAGCGCACGCAGCCAACCTTGTTCTGTTCGGAGAGTCTATCTTCGCTTCAAGATGCCGCTGGGCCTTCGCGACTCTTCGCTACTGCGATTGCCTTGGCGATCAGCGACGCGACGAAATTCTGAAATCCCAGCTCGACGTTGGGTTCACGATAATACCCCTCAGGACCTTTCGCTGCATTGGACATAAGAAAACAAGCGGCATCGTACATCCGCTCACGCACCAGTTTGGTAAGCAGAATTTCGTAGCGCTTCGCGTAGGAGGCATCCTTGAACTCCTCGAACACTTTGAAGTGTGGCTCGCGGGCTCGTACCGGGCGGAGCGAACCTGAAGCCTCTTCAAGCAGCATCAAATAACCAAGCCACGGCCGGGCTGATGGCTTAAATGCCCCTTCCCGGTAAGCCGACCAGATGTCGGCAGCGCTCCCGATAGCTTCCTCGGTCCGGTTGTTGTAATTGTTACCGAAGGAACCGACTTGTGATTTGAATTCGATGCCCGCGATCAGTTTGCCATCCGACACAACCAGCAGATCCCACTTCTTTTCTGGGCGGTACCACCCAGGAAGCTCGACGCACTTTTCACAAAATATGTGTGCCTTGGGAAGGCCGTTTGCACACAAAAGCTTCCGCACCAAATCAATGAAGCCATTCATTTGCGCGCCGCCCGTGACTGCGGAACGAGCGCCGGCGTCCTTGCTTCCTGTCTGAGATCCTTGCTTCATTGCTTGCGTTTCGCGCGTAATCCAAAAGCGCTTGACGGCTTCTCTGAGGTGCATTTCGATTCCCGGGTCCAGATTCATCTGACGGCTTTCACTTTTTCGGCGTGGATGGTGGCCCTGCTGAAAAGCTGGGAAGTTTCATTGGCAATTCGCTTGTGGGCCTGTTCGAAGTAGTGTGGATCAATCTCCAAGCCGACGCAGTTCCGGCCGTATGCGGCCGCGGCCACTGCCGTGGTGCCCGTGCCAAGAAACGGATCGAGCACCGTGTCACCCACAAAGCTGAACATGCGTATCAGCCTCGCGGCAAGCTCAACCGGATACGGGGCAGGGTGATGGCGAGTTGAGGCCCCAGCAACCCCCGACCAGATCTGTTGGAACCATTGTTTATGATCGTCACCAGAGATCACGCTTAAGATTCGCGTTGGAATGTCGGGAGCACGATACCCGCCGGGCTTCCGCTGCATCAGGATGAATTCAATGTCGTTCTTAATCACTGAATTCGGCTCGTAGGGCTTGCCTAGGAAACTGGAGCCGTTCTCTACCTCGTAAACAGCGTTCGCAATCTTGTGCCAAATGATCGGTGCAAGGTTATCAAAGCCGAGTTTCCGGCATCGCTCTTGAATGGATGCATGGAGAGGTACAACCGTATGACGCCCGTTGTTCTTTCTCCTTGAGAGACACACATCACCGACTACGCAAATCAGTCGGCCACCGGGAACTAATGCCCGGAAGCAATGGTGCCAGACCTTGTCGAGTTCAGTGAGGAACTCATCGTAATCCTCGATATGTCCCATTTGGCCATCGGTGTCGCGATACTCCTTCAATGTCCAGTACGGAGGTGAGGTAAGCGCCAGGTGGACAGAGTTCGACGCGATATCAGCCATTTGCCGGGCGTCGCCGAGGATAAGGCGGTGCGAGGTCGGAACCTTTCTGACCGCTTCGCCGATCAGTTGCATCAGATGCTTATCTTTGGCAATACGCGGAAGATCCGTCTGCGGATTGGCGAGTGGATACACCTCGGGCGGTACAAATGCGGCAAGATCGGTCCCCACATAATCTTGCTGGTCTCGTTCTGCATAGACGTCGATTTTTTTTAATGCTAATGCCATGAAATCATTCTGCTTGGATCGATACTCTGATCGTATAGGAACGCACCTGGGGAGGCCCCGTCAAGGCTGAACCGGGCCCATCCTCTTCTTTAGAGGAAAACTGGAGCGAGAGTTTCGATTCAGGAATGTCTCGGGAGCGGATGAGTGCAACGGCTCATCGAATGGCGATACTCCCGAGTAAAGGCGTATCGTCTGAATAGCGTGCATTCCACGCCGCTGCGGTCCTCCCTCAGTTGCGTTTCTTCAGGTGCATATCCGCGAACCTAAGAAATTGCTCCCAGTCGTACTCGGTCACTGCGTGGATGCCGGGGCGATAGTGAAAGCCGATGGTGTGCATGATGGGCTGGTCGAGCGGCGGCAGCTTCGTGATGCCGAGCCCTTGCTCGCCGAACAGGTTGAAGACGGGTGCAGCCGCATCCGCTGCCAGGATGGCTCCAAGCGGGTCTGCCCACTGGTCCTTTTCCGCGGCGTCCAGGTAAACCGGCCTCGGCGCAATCAGCGCGATCAGCTCGTGCGCGTCCACCGGCAATTGGTCAACATGGTCGCCGTACTTCTGAAAGTTCCGGCTGAACCACCACGGAAACGTGGCATAGATGCTCTTCGCCGTCTCGCCGTAATTATGCCGCAGCAGT
>JAJZNH010000306.1 GCA_021811745.1 Acidobacteriota bacterium | reverse complement strand
ACGCAGGCGCAACAATCGGGCGGCAGAGCAGGGCAAGCGCAGATTGCCCTGCTCTGCAACCACCTGAATCCCACTCGAATTAGCCTCTGGAGTACAATGCGTGCTCAGTGAGGTAAGTCCAATGTCCGCTGCAGATCTACCCGTCCCGACTTTGATCCTTGTCGCGATCGTCGTCCTTTACCTGCTCAACTCCATCAAGATCCTCCGCGAATACGAGCGCGGAGTCATTTTCCGCCTGGGCCGCGCCCTGCCGGCGCCCAAAGGCCCCGGGATCATCCTCGTCTTCCGCCCCATCGATCAGATGGTTCGCATCTCGCTGCGCCAGGAAGTGCTCGAAGTGCCGCCCCAGGACGTCATCACCCGCGACAACGTCACCATCAAGGTGAACGCTGTGGTCACGCTCTACGTGGTCAGTCCTAATGACGCCGCCATCAAGGTCGTCAACTATGTCTACCAGACCTCGCAGTTCGCCCAGACCACGCTGCGCTCGGTGCTGGGCGAGGTAGAGCTGGATGAGTTGCTCAGCCACCGCGACAAGCTCAACCTCAGAATCCAGTCCATCATCGACCAGCGCACGGAGCCGTTTGGCGTGAAGGTGATTTCGGTCGAAGTCAAGCAGGTGGATCTGCCCGAGCAGATGCTGCGCGCCATGGCCAAGCAGGCCGAAGCCGAGCGCGAAAAGCGCTCCAAAATTATTCATGCCGAGGGCGAATACAACGCGGCGCAAAAGCTGGCGGACGCCGCCGCGCTGCTGGCGACCCAGCCCATCACCCTGCAATTGCGCTACCTGCAAACGCTCACGGAAATCGGAGTGGAGAAGAATACAACCATCGTTTTCCCGCTGCCTCTGGAAATGCTTGGGCTGTTGACGAATATAGCGGGCTTGGGATCCATGCCCTCCAAGCAACCATAATCGGCCCTGCGCCGTCTTTTGAGTGCGCCCCCAAAAATCCGCCCTGGCGGCGGGAGGGAGCAAGCGTCTCGAACCACAGGCGCTGTTCGATGCAAAAGGAGAAGCACCCGAATTTCCTGAAATGCCCTAAAATGTAGAACAGCGTATGAGGGGAGTCTTTGACGACGATCGGGAGTTAGAGCCGGATCAGCCCCGGCGCGATACCGAGCTTACGCTGGGCGGCGGCACCCTGCTGGCCATCTTCTTTGGCCTGGTGGCGATCTGTGCCGTCTGCTTCGGCCTCGGCTACTCCCTGGGGCATCGCGGCGCCATGCAGCCCTTGATGGCTGGCTCCCAGCCTCCTCCGGGTGCTTCCACATCCTTGCCTGCATCTGGTTCGCAGCCCAAGCCCTTGCCATCCAGCCAGTCCGCCGTCCCAACCCCGGCGGAAGATACTTCAGCCAGTCCTCAGGGTTCCCAGGCGCAGGGCGCGACGCCCACTGCAAATTCACCGGCCCCGGTGGCTCCAGGGGCAGTGCCCGCTCCAGCCGTTACGCATGCAAAAGTCGCTTCGGAGCCGGCCCCGGCGGCGGTTCATCCCGCCCTTGTCGCCGCTTCAGACTCAGTTTCGCCGGAGCAGGAGGGGACCCCGCCGAAAGGGGTGAAGCCCTCGCCCGCGCCAAATGCCCAACTCACCCCTGCGCCAAAGGTACAACCCGCCCTCCCGCAGACTGGCCCGCTGATGGTTCAGGTTGCCGCCATTTCCAATGTGGATGACGCCCGGGTTCTGGTCGATGCCCTGCGCAAGCGCGGCTTTACGGTAAACGCGGTGCGCGAACCGGCTGACAATCTGATCCATGTCCGCATTGGACCCTTTGCCACCCGCAGCGAGGCCAACGCGATGAGCCAGAAGCTGCTCAACGACGGCTACAACGCCATCGTCCTGCCGTAAGACAAGCCAGTCGCTTTACCGTTGCATCCACTCCGGCAAGCCCGAGGCAATGGCCGCGCGCACAGCCCGCAACAGTTCTTCGCGCGCAGCGTAGTCGCCCGGATAGACGGGCGAATGAAAGACAACGTGCGCCGTGCCGCGCCGGATGCGCAGGCTGCCCTTGGCCATCATCGTCTCCGTGCCGTAAATCGACACCGGAATGCAGGGTGCGCCACTTTGCATCGCCAGATAGAACGGGCCTTTCTTGAAGGGCAACAGGCGGCCATCGGGCGAGCGCGTACCCTCCACAAACGTGGTCATATGCAGCCCCTTCCCAAGTACGCGCCGCGCCGCGGCAATGCTCTCCTGCGCGCTTTCCACGCGGCCATCGCGGTCCACGGGCACAAATTCGCCGAGCTTGAAGCCGTAACCAAGCACGGGAATCTTCATCAGCGAGCGCTTGAGAAAGACCGCCGTGCGCCCCGGAATGTGTGGAAGCAGCACAGGCGGATCGAGATTGGAGACGTGGTTCGCCATGAAGATACACGCCGTGCGCGCAGGTACATGCTCGCGTCCCTCCACCTCCACGCGAATCCTCGCCACCCGGAAACTGGTGCGGATGATCGCCTGCGCCACGTTATAGAGCGGCGTTGCGTTGCCTGTAATGACAGCCCATGGGATATACACCACCGCCGCCGGCACGCTCAGCAGGACAATCGTAGTCAGCAGAACAAGCGAGCAGATCATGCGTTGCTGCCCGTCCCGTTGCGCAGTTCGCGCAAACGCGCGGGAAGCTTCTCGTAAATGCCGCCAAAGCCTCCATTGGAGAGGATCGCCACCACGTCGCCCGGCTCGAGCCGGAGCGCAATTCCTGTAACGATCGCGTCCGCATCCTCAAATAGCGCAGCCTCGGTCCCGTCGGCATTCAATGCGTGCACGACCTCCTCGGGATGCAGCCGCTCGTTCTCGGGAATACGTTCCATCTGGTACACGGCAGCCAGTGCCACGCGGTCGGCCATGCGCAGGCTTTCAACCAGATCACCAGCCAGCACCCTGCGCCGCAGCGTATTCGAGCGCGGCTCAACGACCGCCCACAGCCGCGACTGCGGATAGACGGCGCGCAGCGCGCGCAGCGTCTCGCGAATGGCCGTGGGATGATGCGCAAAATCCTCGATCACCGTGATGCCGCCGATCTCCGCGCGCACCTCCAGCCGCCGCTTCACGTTCCTGAAGGTGGCCAGCGCCTCCTGAATAGCCTCTCTGCTCACGCCCTGCCCGAAGGCCAGCGCCGCGGCCGCCGTGGCGTTCAGCGCGTTATGCTCGCCGGCCAGGCTCATCTCCAGATCCGCCCACAACGCATCCTGCCGCCACAACTGCCAGCGCGTC
>JAJZNH010000653.1 GCA_021811745.1 Acidobacteriota bacterium | reverse complement strand
TGATCCGCTGGTCGTGCGTTTTGCTCCCCAATTGGAGATTCTGAAGCGGGCCGCGCTGGTAATCACCCATGCCGGCATCAACACGGTGCTTGAGTCGCTCTCGGCGGGAGTTCCGCTCGTAGCTATACCTCTCGGCAACGATCAGCCCGGAGTGGCGGCCCGGCTCAAAGCGCGCGGAGCAGGAGTGGTGGTTTCACGGCACCGCCTAAGCCCAGCCCGGCTTCGCAAAGCGGTGACGCTCGTCCTTCAAGAAAGCCGATACCGGGAAGCAGCCCGGGGTCTGCAGAGTGCCATCCAGCGGTTTGATGGACCAGGACGCGCGGCAGAACTCATCGAACAGATGATCGAGCTCCATTCGACTTAGGGCCTGCTAACACTACCCGGGCGAGCGGCCTCGTAGTGTTAACAGGCCGTAGATCGAATCTGCAAATCAGTCTGACCGCCTCTCGCAGGTCAAGGGGCCGGCCTGTGACAGCTTAAGGATGTGAGATTGATGGTCAAGGGCTTCGCCAGCGTGAAGCAACGCGTCGCCCTTGTATTCCAAGACGGATAGCACGGAATCCACGCCATCCTGCTATGGAGTATCCGCCGGCAACGAAGCCCACTTCTTCCAGAGCTCGGGATTGGCCAGCATCTTTATATAGACTCCGCCAACAACCGACCGAGCCTGGAAATGAACCTGCCGCGCAGTAATCGTGTCATACCAATCGGTCATGGGTACGCGGTCCGGCGTGTCGTTCAGGAACTCATAGACAGGATGCACAAACATCTGAAAATCGCCGGCATTCCTTGTCAGAGTTGCCGTCCATAACTCCCAGTCAAGCTTGGTATAAGTGGCGCGGTCGTCCAGAGGAAGGCCATACCGATTGAGATGCTTTTTGTAAAAGGCAATCTCGCGGGCGCTTACGTCAGGAGAAAAGAGATTCAATCCCAGGATCCCGTCCCAAACCAGATTATATTTTTGGCTCCATGTGCCCGGCTTATCAAAGGCCAGCCGATAGTGATCGCCATCCGCGGCCATCTTTACCCATTGCAAGGCCATCGAATGCGCAAGAGACAGATACTGCTGCGCGATCTGTGGATGGTTCAGTTCTTGAGCAAGCTGTCCATATGCGCCCAGCGCCTCAATCGCTTTGAGCGAGAGATTCGCATTATGAGCCAGGTGCCCGGCAAAATCGTCGGTGCAGAGCTGGTTTGCAGGGTCAAGCCCCTTCACCTTAAGGTACTCGGCCCACTTGGTCAGCAGCGGCCAGTAGCGGCGCGCAAAGGTAACATTGCCTTCCGCATGTTCCGTGGCCGCAACCAGCAGTAAAAGATCTCCTGACTCCTCCACCGGCATCTGATTCTCTTCGGTTTGTTCGCCGCCTCCATACTGCTGACCATTCGCCAGCGGATACACGCCCAGATCATGCGGCGCGAAGGGGAACTTCCAGCGCGGCATCTCCGCATACCGGAGCACTGGTTCGAGTTGCGCTTCCACGAGCTTGGGGTTGAGCAGCAGAAACATCGGCGCGGATGGATAGATCACATCGACAGTCGAGATGGAACCGTTACTGAAGTTCTCCTTGGGCATGAAAAAGGGGACGCCGTCGGTATCCTCCACCAGTTTCTGCGCGGCAATCGCCTGCCGGTAAGCTAGTGTTGCGAGGTGAGCGTATTCAACGCCGCCGGCCTGGACAAGATCGCTCTGAAGCCTGTTATCGAATATCTTTGAGCGCTTCTCAAGTACAGGATATTGCTTCTCCGCTGCTTCAAGCATGCCGGCAAACGTTGAAAATTGCGTCCGCCAGTAAGGCAACAGCTTGCGCTGCATGTATTCGACGGAATAGAGATCGTTGTACGCCAGCAGGACATGACGTTCCACTGGCGATTGCCCAACTTTCCCGAGTGGCAGGCAGACATTCAGCGCCGGCGCCGGCGGATAGTGGCTCTGCGGTGTGCGTGCGCCTTCAATATCATCGACATCCGGAATACGCCCGGTTGCCAGGAAAGCCCTTCGGTAACTTACATTACCCGCCGCTGTCTCACTTGTTTCATTTTGGGGTACGGCGATGTAGAACCAGCCCCAATTAATGCGCACATTATCGCCAAAGCGCTGCAAGACCGGCTGTGCCTCGCTGCCGACTTGCAATAGATCAAGACCGTTGATTCTGCTCCTCGACCAGGTAACTTCTTCCCCAGGGTCGTTCACGGCCAGTGTCCCGGCGGCATCCAGATAGAGCGTCACATCGTGTGGGCGGCCATCGCGAGCCTTCACCTCCCAGCGAAGGTATGTGACTGGACGCGCCATCAGCGCCATGTCTTCAGGAAATGCCGGAGTCATGAACTCGACTCGAAGTTCGATCTCCGGGCTGGTCATGACTGCTATCGTTCGCGTCGGAGTAACTTCGCTCTGCGTCTCTTGCAGAGCGGGAAGCGATGGCCTCCTCTGTTCGCACAATCCAAGAAAGCGATAGGCCTTGCCGTCCACACGGACAATCCCGCACAGCTCCTGCGGAATTCCTGTCCAGTGCTTTGTAGGTACATCAGTGAGATGGTCCGCCATGGACCAGATACTGAAATAGGGATCATGGGTAATCAAAGGCACAGCGGGCGGCCGGAACGGCGTTCCGCCGTCCCGCACCTGTCCGAAGGAGCTTATCCCATTGACCAAAAAACACAGAGTACAAGCAAAGACACCAATTCCTGCAGAATAAAGATTCCTCATCTTCAATAGCGGCCTCATAATCGAACTATTTGGTTGTTATCTGAACTAAGACCGAAAGGCATGACCTACCACATGCATTTCCTTTCAGGAATTGGATCTACGGTATCCACCATTCGGGACATCATGGTCTGCATCATTGCATTGCGAGCAGACTGGGCGCCTGATGAATCCCAAAGGTTATAAGTCTCATTGGGATCCTTTTCCAGGTCGTACAGTTCGCCAACATTGAGCTTCTGGTAGTACACCATCTTATAACGCTCATTCCTGACGCACACAGCCATAGGCGGAGGGTTATAGAGCGCCAGCGAATCGAAATACTCGCAATAAATCGAATCGCGATGTGTGGTGGTCTGGCCCGTTAACAGCGGCGTCAATGAACGCCCTTGCATGCGCTCGGGTATGGCAATGCCCGCGGCCTCGAGCAGCGTCGGCGCCAGGTCAATCATCTCTACCAGGGCGTCGCTGCGCAGGCCGGCCTTATACTTTCCGGGCCAGCGGATAATC
>JAJZNH010000271.1 GCA_021811745.1 Acidobacteriota bacterium | reverse complement strand
CGCAGCATAAAGTTGCGGGCGAACCGCAGAGGAGGCTGAAAGCACACCTCCTCGATGGCATAAAGCTCTGCGAAATCCTCAGGTTTGTAGAGGCGATAAAGCACAGCCTCACTCTACCGCACCGCAGACGAAACGGATAGAACACGGCCGGCGCCGGCAGATGCGGGGCTCAGCTAACGATTGGCAACTGTCATCACGCCACGGCCGAACGCAGAGTAACGGCCTTCGTCGTAATGGTCAGTTGCGCCGCAGCAAGCCCGTCGCGGCTGGTTGCCTGCACCTCGATCGTCCCCGCCGTCTTGGTCGATTGCAGAATCACCTGCGCCAGTCCATTAAAGAGCGACCGCCGCGGCTCCTTGTCGCTCTCCTGGCAGTTGGGATCGCCATTACCTACGCCGATCAGCGCTCCCTCGCCGGAAACCTTGAAGTTGATCATCTGGTTTGCGGTCGGCACCAGACGGCCTTCCTTGTCAAGAGCCTCGACCCTCACAATCGCCAGATCCTCTCCGTCCGCATTGATCTCCGTACGGTCGGCCGTCAGCCGGATAGTGGTTGCCGGCCCCGTGGTTTCGCGCTTCTCGGTCAACACCACCTTGCCGCCCTTGTAACCACGCGCCTCAATTGCGCCCGGCTCGTAGCGTGCCTTCCACTCCAGGTGCCCGAGGTGCGGCACGGATTTCTTGCCCAGGCTCTTGCCGTTCACCAGCAACTCCACCTCCTCCAGATTTGAATGCACCCATACCGGAATCTCATCGCCTTCCCTGCCCTCGAAGTTCCAGTGAGGAAACACGTGCAGCGACGGCCCCTTGCCCCACCACGCTCTGTAGTAAAAGAAGTTGTCCTTCGGATAACCGCACGTGTCCACGATGCCGAACTGCGAGCTGATCGAGGGCCAGCCGTAAGGCGTGGGCTCGCCGCGATAGTCGAAGCCGGTCCATGCAAAACCGCCCGCCTCCCACTCGCGCGTACCGTAAAACTGCCACCACGTCTCCGCGGTCTCACCCCAATTGGGGGCATTCACGTCATAGGCGCTGAGAATATTGCGCAACGGATCGGTGGTGTATTCCCCGCGCGTGGTGATGGCGCTGGAGGTCTCCGAGCCGAAGATCGGCCGCGCCGGATGCTCCTTATGGAAGCGGTCGGGGAAATCCAGATGATAGTTAAAACCGATAATATCCAGTGCATCGGAGACGCCCTGCTCGTTGTTGCCGTTCACCGCCGCCGAGACGACGCGCGTCGGGTCCAGCTCATGGCAACGCCGTACCATGGCCGCGCCGATCTTCGCTCCCTGCTCGGCCATCTGGTATTGCAGTTCATTTTCTTCGTTCCCGATTGACCAGATAATGATCGACGGCGAATTGCGATAGCGCTTGACCATGGCATCGAGTTGCGCCAGACCCTCGGGGCTGGAACTCATCTGCCGCGTCTCGCACATCATCATCATGCCCATACGATCGCAGGCATCCACCCACTCCGGCGTAGGCATGTTGTGCGAAGTGCGCACGGCATTGCAGCCCATGGAGCGCAGCACGCCCAGCCGGAACCACTGCAACCGGTCAGGCACGGCCGCACCCACACCCGCATGATCCTGATGGTTGCAGGTGCCCTGAATCTTCACATGCTTGCCATTCAGGAAAAAGCCCTTGTTGGCATCGAAGTGCGCCGTGCGCACGCCAAAGCTCACCTGTTCGGCATCACGCTCCGTGCCGTTCGCCGTCACGGTCACAATGGCCGTATACAAATGCGGTTCCTCCACTGACCACAGCGCCGGATTGGAAAGCCGGGCAGTGGCCGCGAAGTGCGCGGAGCCGTCTACTGCAATCCGCTGCGCCGGGGCCTCGGCCGTAGCAACAGTCTTGCCACCTGCATCCAGAATCTTCCAGCTCACACCCGCGTTCTCAGCCTGCTTCCCCTGGTTCTCCACCACAGTATCCAGGGTCAGGGTTGCCGAGTTGCCATTCACTTCCGAACGCACCGTGCTCTCCCAGTTGCCCAGATGCAGCGGGTCGAATTTTGGCAACCACACATGCCGGTAAATGCCGGCGCCCTCGTAGAACCATCCATCGCCAAAGCTCGCGTCCACGCGCGCCATAATGCAATTCTTCGCGCCGACGGCGAGAAAGTCGGTCAGGTCAAAGCAGAAAGGCGCATAGCCGTTGTCATTACGGCCCACAAAGCACCCATTCACAAAAATCAGTACGTCGCGGAAGGCTCCGTCGAACTCAACCCAGACACGCCGCCCCTGGTCGCTGGCCGGGATCTCGAATTCCCGCCGGTACCATCCGACGCTGGTCTCCGGATAGCGCCGCCCGACCGGCTTATATCCGTGCGATTTCTGCTCCTCGTCCCACACAAAGGGCAGTTCCACCGCCCAGTCATGCGGCAGGTTCAATGTGCGCCACTTGGAGTCGTCATACCCGACCTTGGCAAAATGAAAAGTCCCCATCTTGGCAAAATCTCCCTGCCCCGTGCCAAAGCCAAGATCTTTGGAGGGGTGCCAGCCATTGCCAAGCTGGAACTTCCAGCCGAAGTCAAACAGCAGCTTTTCGCGTGGCGCAACCGCGGGCAGCGCCTCGGCCGAGCCGCTCTCTGGAGCGCCCTGGGGCAGTGCGCCGTTCAGCGCCCAGGCCGAACGCGGCATCAGAGAAGAAGCGGAAAGCGCCAATCCAGAGCAGAGCAGATCGCGGCGGGAGAATCCAGGCATGGATAAGACCTCGTTCGCATAAGATTTCGCCACGGGAAAGAGTTCGTCCAGCAGCGAGTCGCCTGCAACTATAAACCAGCGAACATGTGGCAGTAAACGCTTTCACTCCACCCGGAACGTTTCCTCCGCGGGCGATTGGGCAGAATCAATCCATCATCCGATTTGTGCCTCTGCACGGCAAGGTAAGCTCAGCCCGCAATATGTTAAAGTCAAACAGGTAGACCACCCTCAGGAGAGATGGCCGAGTGGTTGAAGGCGCACGCTTGGAAAGCGTGTTTAGGGGAAACTCTAACGTGGGTTCGAATCCCACTCTCTCCGCCAGCTTTCTAAACAAATTCCTGATTTTAAATCAAATATCTGAATATGAATAACTTGCATTTTGGGAAGCGAGTGCGCTCTGTGAGCCCTAGTAGGCGGTGTGAGGCTCATTTACATTACTAAAAGGCGACCGCATTACTAAGCTTGATGTGGGCGTGACGCACAGCCGCCTACGAGATTAGGAATCGGTGTCATAC
>JAJZNH010000540.1:962-3229 GCA_021811745.1 Acidobacteriota bacterium | reverse complement strand
CCAGCTCCTTGCCGGGCCGGTGGCCGCACCGCTTGGCGCCAACCTGGTCCTCAATGTGCACCGCCGCCGCACCAGCCTTTTCCATCGAGCGGATGGTGCGCGCAATGTTGAAGGCGCCGCCCCAGCCAGTATCGATGTCCACCAGCAGCGGCAGAGCGGTGGCGTCCGTGATGCGGCGAACGTCGGTCAGCACATCTTCCATCGTGCTGATCCCAAGATCGGGAAGCCCGAGCGAATTGGCGGCCACTCCACCGCCTGAGAGATAAAGCGCCTGGAATCCCGTCGCTTCAGCCATCCTCGCGGTATAAGCGTTGATGGCGCCCGCCACCTGCAGCGGCTTCTCTTCCTGCACCGCGGCCCGGAACCGCGCTCCGGGCGATTGTCGAGTCCGATTGCCCGCCATAATCCTTCCTTGCGCCGCATCATAACAGGCGCCTTGCTGCACCGCTTGCGGCCCTGCTGCTATCAGTCGCCTAGTGTCTGCTTCGCAATTGTAGCCAGTTGCATGAACGACGTTCCCTCGTAAATCTTCCCGATCTTGGCGTCGCGATAGAGCTTCTCGACCGGGTAATCTTTGACAAACCCCGATCCCCCGAAGACCTCAACCGCAAGGCTCGCCACGCGCTCGGCCACATGCGATGCGAAATATTTGCACATGGCCGCTTCCTTGCGGAACGGCAGCCCGGCATCCTTCAGCCGGGCTGCGTTGTAAACCATCAGCCTGGCAGCTTCGATCTCCGTCGCCATCTCGGCAAGCTGGAAGCGCACCGCCTGAAACTCCACAATCGCCTTGCCGAATTGCCTGCGTTCCCTGGCGTACTTTGCCGCATGCTGCCACGCTGCCTCCGCCAACCCGAGCATCTGCGCACCAATGCCGATGCGCCCCTCATTGAGCGACTCGATTGCAATTTTGTAGCCCGTGCCCACATCGCCCAGCACCTGCTCCTTCGGGACGGCACACTCTTCGAAGATCAACTCACAGGTGCTGGAAGCGCGAATGCCGAGCTTGTCTTCCTTCCGGCCGATGGTGAATCCCCGCGCGCCTTGCTCCACGAGGAACGCCGTAATGCCTTTGTAGCCCGCGCCCGGATCCACGGTGGCGAAGACGACAAACAATCTCGCTTCTTTCGCATTCGAAATCCACAGCTTGCGCCCGTTCAGCACATAGCTGTCGCCGCGCTTTTCGGCGCGCATCTGCAGTGCAAAAGCATCAGAACCCGCACCCGCCTCGCTTAACGCATAGGCGCCGACGCTGTCCGCCGCCAGCCGCGGCAAATATTTCTGCCTCTGCGCCGCTGTTCCCCAGCGCGCCAGGGCCTTCACCACCAGCGTATTGTGAACATCCACCAGCAAGCCCACCGCAGGGTCCACGGCTGAGATCGCCTCGATGGCCAGAACCGCCTCAAAGAATGTGCCGCCGCTGCCACCATAATCTTCGGGAATCTCGATCCCCATCAGCCCCAGCTCAAAGAGACTGCCCACCAGCCCCGCATCCATGTGCTGATCTTCATCCATTCTGCGAACCAGCGGCGCAATCTCGCCCTCGGCAAATTGCCGCACAGTGTCGCGAAACATCCGCTCGTCCTCACTCAACTGCGTGAGGGGATGGCCCGAAGAAGGGGTGGTCAATGGTTTCAGCCTCCGCGCATTCGTCCAATCCTGAAGTATAATCACAAATCGTTTTAGAATGATATGCTTCGGCTGGTTGGGCGCAACGAAGCATCAAGGAAGCTTCCAATGCAGATCAAGGATCACGTATTTCTGGTCACCGGAGCCGCTTCAGGGCTGGGCGCGGCGACGGCAGGGCTGCTCGTGAAAGAAGGCGGTTCTGTCGTCATTGCCGATTTGGATCGAAACGCAGGAGAGGCCATGGCGGCACGGCTGGGCAAAGCCGCCCGTTTCGCGGCTGCCGACGTAACCAGCGAAAAGGATGGAAGGGCAGCCGTCGATCTCGCCCTTGCCGCCTTTGGCCACCTGCACGGGCTGGTGAACTGCGCCGGCGTCGCTCCCGCCGAAAAGATCGTCGGCCGCGAGGGACCGCACCGGCTGGAAAGCTTTGCCAGGACCATCAATATTAATCTCATTGGCACCTTCAATATGCTCCGGCTCGCGGCGGAGACCATCTCAAAGGAGCGGCCCGGCGAGGACGGCGAGCGCGGCGTGATTGTGAACACCGCTTCTGTCGCCGCCTATGACGGCCAGATCGGGCAAGCCGCATATGCCGCCTCCAAGGGCGGTGTGGCGTCTCTCACGCTGCCGGCGGCGCG
>JAJZNH010000540.1:0-952 GCA_021811745.1 Acidobacteriota bacterium | reverse complement strand
GCGAGTTGGCCCGCTTCGGCATCCGGGTGGCGACCATCGCGCCCGGCATTTTCGACACGCCGATGATGGCGGCGTTCCCGAGAGAGGTGCAGGAGGCGCTCGGCAAGAGCGTTCCCTTCCCGGCTCGTCTGGGACGCCCGGAGGAATTCGCAGCTCTGGTCAAGCACATCTGCGAAAACGCCATGCTGAACGGCGAAGTAATCCGGCTGGATGGCGCGTTGCGGATGGCTCCGCGCTAAATCCATCTTCGAGGTGAAGGTATGGCCACTTACGACCCAATCGTTCTGGTTGGCTCGGCGCGCACGCCGATGGGCGGCTTCCAGGGCGATCTGAAGGAGATGAGCGCGCCCGAACTGGGCTCCGCCGCGATCCAGGCCGCCATCGGGCGCGCCGGCCTTGCTCCCGACTCCGTGCAGGAAGTTCTCTTTGGCTGCGTGCTCACGGCCGGTCAGGGGCAGGCTCCGGCCCGGCAGGCAGCCCTCGGAGCCGCTTTGCCTCCCTCGATTGGCGCGACGACCATCAACAAGATGTGTGGCTCCGGCATGAAGGCCGTCATGCTTGCAAACGACTTGATCCTTGCCGGCAGCGCCACCGTCATTGTGGCCGGCGGCATGGAGAGCATGACCAACGCCCCTTATCTACTAGATCGGGCGCGCGGCGGTTATCGGATGGGCCATCACAAGGTAATCGACCACATGTTCTTCGACGGGCTCGAAGATGCCTACGACAAAGGCCGCCTGATGGGAACCTTTGCCGAGGATTGCGCCCAAAGCTACGGCTTTACGCGGGAGGCGCAGGACGAATTTGCCGTCTCCTCGCTCACTCGCGCCCAGAAAGCCACCGCCGACGGCAGCTTCGCGCCGGAGATCGTCCCGGTCACCGCGAAATCGGGCAAGACCGAACGCGAGGTCACGCAGGATGAACTGCCGCTCAAAGCCAGACTCGACAAGAT
>JAJZNH010000244.1 GCA_021811745.1 Acidobacteriota bacterium | reverse complement strand
GATCTGCGCCGCGACATCTTCCGGCACATGCAACAACTGCACATCGGCTTCTTCGATGTGCACGCTGTGGGCCGTCTCGTCACCCGCCTGACCTCCGACGTGGACGCCATCAACGATATGTTCACGGCCGGCGTGCTGGCCATTGTCGATGACTGTTTCAGCCTGACCATCATGGCCGCCGTCATGCTCGCCATCAACTGGTGGCTGGCGCTGCTGGCCTTTGCCGTGCTGCCGTTGATCCTGCTTGTGACGCGCATCTTCCGCGACCACGTCCGCGAAAGCTACCGGCGTGTACGCGCCGCCATCGCCCGCATCAACAGCTTTACTCAGGAACATATCAGCGGCATGAGCGTGGTTCAGCTCTTCAACCGCGAAGAGCGCGCCTACAAGGACTTCGAGGCCGTCAATGAACAGCACATGATCGCCTTCAAAGACACGATCCTGGCCTATGCGCTCTATTACCCCGCCGTAGAACTGCTCTCGTCGATCGCCATCGCGCTGGTGGTGTGGCGCGGCGGATTCAGCGTCGTCGTCCATGGAGCGGTCACCATCGGCGTACTGGCCATGTTCATCCAGTATTCGCAGCGCTTCTGGCGGCCTATCCAGGATCTCAGCGACAAGTACAACATCCTCCAAGCCGCCATGGCCGCTTGCGAGCGCATCTTCAAGCTGCTCGATACGCCCCCGGAGATCGTGAATCCCCCGCATCCGAAGGCCGGCGACGGCTCCAACCGGATCGAGTTCCGCCATGTCTGGTTCACTTACCAGAAGCTGACCGAAGCGCAGAAGGCCGCCGTCGCGCGCGCCGAGGCCAGTGCATCACCCGAGGCGGAGCTGGCCGCGCTGCCCCGCATCGAGTGGATTCTCAAGGACGTTTCCTTCACCATCGAGCCTGGCCAGACGGTGGCCATTGTGGGCCACACCGGCGCCGGCAAAACGACCCTGACAAGCCTCATCATGCGCTTCTATGACGTAACCGCCGGCCAGATCCTGCTGGACGGATTGGATCTGCGCGAGCATGACCTGAACGCCCTCCGCAGCCACTTCGCCGTGGTCCTGCAGGATCCATTCCTCTTCACCGGCACCATCGCCGAGAACATCCGCATGGGCCGCGACGATATCAGCAGCGAAGCGCTGGAGATGGCGGCGCGCGACGTCAATGTGCTGGACTTTATCGAGAGCCTCCCCGGCGGCTTTGACGAGCCGGTGCGCGAGCGCGGCAACTCGCTCTCGACCGGCCAGAAGCAGCTCATCAACTTTGCGCGCGCTCTCGCCTACAATCCGCGCATTCTCATCCTCGACGAGGCCACCTCCAGCGTAGACACCGACACCGAGCTGCGCATCCGCTCCGCGCTGGAGCGCATGGTCGAGGGCCGCACCAGCGTCCTCATCGCGCACCGCCTCTCAACCGTGCAGCGCGCCGACGCCATCCTGGTCATGCACAGGGGCCAGCTTCGCGAAATGGGCTCGCACCAGGAGTTGCTGGCGCATCGCGGCCTCTACTGGAAGCTCTACCAACTGCAGTATAGGGATCAGGAACTAGGCGCCGCCCCGGCTCCTTCGCGTTTGTCGTCAGCCCCGTCGGCAGTTTGATTGCCCGGGTCGATTGCCGGACAAGCAATCCGCACCATGGCCGCGTCATCCCGCGGAGCGAAGCGTGCCGTCCGCCCAGTTCCTTGCCTCCGTTGCGCAGCGCTGCAATTGCTCCTCATGCAGCGCCTTCGATTGAACAACGGCATCGCATAGCGGCCAGTCTCCGCGTTCAGCGGCTTCTATCCATTCGAGCAGGCTGCGCTCGTTGTTGCGCGCCCCCGCCAGCGCCTCGCGAATCTGCTGGCGCAGCGGCAAAGACGACAACGCCTCTCTCATAGGAACGCGTAACATTGCCGGGAGCATGCTGAGCAGGCCAAGCAGGTATTGTTCGGTCGGATCAAACCGCATCAGCCCGGAGGCGAGTTCGCAAAAGCGTGCCCGCGCCAATGCCATGCGCAGGATCTCCGAAGGCCGGTCCGAGTTTAACCCGCTGGCGATTGCCAATATCGCGATGCGCCGGAAGGCATGCTCACCGACCGCCATCATCGCCAATTCAACCGAGCGCACCTCCTGGCGTATGGCGCAAGCCGCAGAGTTCACGAGCCGCAGCAACCGGTACGTGATCGCCGCATCGCGTCTTACCAGATTGCTCACCTTATGCAGATCGATCGGGTCTCTTTGCACTTCCCTCAGAATCTCAAGCTGCATAATTTTATTGCCCGGGATCTGCCGCGTTTCCAGAAGGGCCGGACGGCAGAAATAGTAGCCCTGGAAGAGCGTGAACCCCTCGGCAGATGCCGCTTCGTAATCCCCTTGAGTCTCAATCTTTTCGGCGAGAAGCGTGAGCGAATAGCGGCTCAACCGGTCGAGCAGCGCATGCCGCGCATCACGGCCGTGCTGCAGAAAGTCCAACTTCACGTAGTCCGCAATTTCGACCAGCGGCTCAATTCCCTGTTTCCACTCAAAATCGTCGAGAGCGATTCTGAATCCCAGAGCCTTCAGCTTGCGGCAGGCCGCAATCAATGCGGAGGTGGGTTCCAGAGTCTCAAGAATCTCCAGCACCGTCGAGCCGGGCAGCAGAACATCCACCAGGTGCCCCGCCAAAGCGTCCAACGTGCAATTCACGAAGGCAGGCGGGCCACCGGTCAGCTCTTCCACGCCATACAGGACCGTCGTGTCCAGCATCGTCCGTGTCGCCTGGTCGCCGTCGCCGCGGAAGATCGCCTCAGGGCCGCTGCGGAACAGGAGTTCATAGGCATACACTCCGCCGCGCGCATCGAGGATCGGTTGCCGCGCGAAATATCTGAGCCCTGCCGGTGACTCATTCGGAGTGCAGCTGGAATTTCCCGCTGATGCAACTTGCGTGGCCATGCACTCCTCCACGATCCATATCGGCGATTGGCGGTCCAGCTTGAGGACTGTTCCAAGGAGAAGCAGGCTTGCCTCCCGGGGTAGCTCTCGCATTCGCAAAGGCTGAGAGCCGGAGCGGCGCAGGAACTCCGTGCCCTGGAAATCTAGCGCAACCCTCCGCCGGAAGATCCGCTCGCGAACCACCTCCCGCTAAACTCAAAGTGTGACCGAAATCCAGTCGTTCATTCGCCGTCTCCCCAAGGCCGAGCTGCATCTTCACCTCGAAGGCACGATCCTTCCCTCGACTCTCGTCGAACTCAGCGCCCGCCATGACGCCCGGCCCATCACCC
>JAJZNH010000484.1:843-3238 GCA_021811745.1 Acidobacteriota bacterium | reverse complement strand
ACCAGTTCCGGACCGGCCACCATACGACAACGGCGGACATTATCGGCGAAGACAACATGACCAACGCGCACTTCGCCAACTTCATCGCGGCCATTCACGGCCAGGAGAAGCTTCACTCGCCCATCGAGGTCGCCAATGTCACGGTAACCATGTTGCTGCTCTCCAACGTCGCATATTTCATGAACCGCGACCTGCACCTCGACACGTCCAACGCGCACATCCTCAACGATCCCGAAGCGATGAAGCTTTGGGGGCGAAAGTATCAAAAGGGATGGGAAGTCACGGTGTGAGCGCGGCGTGAGTGTGAAGGAAGCAGCTACTGGCTACGAGCTTCTAGTGTAGTCCGCCAGAAATCCAGGAGTTTATGTTTTGTGTCAGGGCACGACTTCAGTCGTGCCGACAAAGCGCCTTTTAAAGAACTGGAGCTTTAGCCCCCGTTCCTTTCGGCTCTCGATTCTTGCCTGATAATACCCAGGATTCCTGGCGGATTACACTAGCCGCTAGCCCACGGATTTGTTTCGGCGAGGGTGCTTTCGTTCAAGATGCTTGCTCGAACTTCCGCAATCACCGGAGCAGCCGCAGCAAGAACGCAGCAGCTAGAGGCTGGAAGCTAGAAGCTGGAAGCTGGTAGTTTAGGTCCAAGGAGACAAAATGCCTGCCAAAGATAGCACTTTATCCGCCGCGAACGCGGGAACCATCACTCTGGGCGGGGACCTCACCGTCAACCGCATGGGCTACGGCGCCATGCGCATTACCGGCAAGGGCATCTGGGGACCTCCCGCGGACCCCGGTGCGGCTGTGGCCACCCTGTGCCGCGCCGTCGAGCTGGGCGTGAACTTCATCGATACGGCCGATTCCTATGGCCCCTTCGTCTCTGAAGAGCTGATCGCCGGGGCGCTTTACCCCTATCCCAAAGACCTGGTCATCACCACCAAGGTCGGATGGGTGCGCCACGGACCTGCCATCTGGCAGCACAACGCCAGCCCCATGCACATCGCAGAAGCCGTCGAAGGCAGCCTCAAGCGGCTGCGTCTGGATCGCATCGATGTCTACCAGTTGCACGTCCCCGATCCGGCCACCTCCTTCGACGCCTCGATGGAGGCGCTGGCGCGGCTCAAGGAGCAGGGCAAGGTGCGCCACGTCGCGCTCTCCAACGTGACCCTGGAGCACATCCAGCGCGCGCTGAAAATCGTGCCCATCGTCTCCGTGCAGAACCGCTACAGCTTCAGCGACCGCGAGTGGGACTTCGTGCTCGACTTTTGCGAAGCCAACGGTATCGCCTTCATCCCCTGGAGTCCCCTGGCGCAAAGCCGCAGGGCGCACGACGTGGTGGAGAAAATCGCCTCAGCCCGCGGCGTCTCAACAGCGGTGGTTTCGCTGGCCTGGGCGCTGGGCCGTTCGCCGGTCACGTTGCTGATTCCGGGCACCAGCTCCGTCAAGCATCTGGAAGACAACATCAGCGCTGCCGCCTTCAATCTCACCGACGCCGAGTTCGCAGAAATGGCGGCGGTGGTGCCGAAACCCTACTGGCTGCGCTGAACGCCTGTCACAAGCCTTGATTCCCACACGGAAGCGGGCGGCTCGATGCGGCTGCCCGTCGCTTACCGCGTCGTTCCTCTTCCTTTTGCACATCAACGTCTTTGCCGGTTACGGTTCCCGCCTGTTGCGGCGGTTATGCTCCGCATGGCTCATCAGCAGCACCACTGGAATATTGGCCAGGAAAAAGATTCCCATCAGGTGAAAAGCATCGGCATAACTGAGCAGGGCCGCCTGCTGTTGAAGCAACTGATAGATGAACCCGGCGGCCTTGTGCGCCGCGGTGACCGGGTCGGACCCCTGAAGATGCAGGTACGGCGCCAGGCCCGCTACGGCCTGTTGATGGAGCAGGTTGGTTTGGGTCAGCCATTCGCCGAGTCTATGCTGATGAAACTGGGACCGCCGTGCTGCCAGAGTGGTGACAAACGAGATGCCGAAGCTCGCGCCGATGTTGCGCACGGTGTTGTAAAGACTGGTAGCGTAGCCGGTCTCCACCTTGGAAATCGGGCTCATGGTGAGTGTCGTCAGCGGCACGAACAGAAAGCCAAGGCCGAAGCCCTGGATGATCTGCAGCCAGAAGATGTCCCAGGTTCCCGACTGCAGGGTCATGCGCGCGAAACCGAAAAAGGGAAGGCCGGCGACGGTAAAGCCAAAGACCAGCATCCAGCGCGCGTCCCACCCTTTGCCAAGCAGATAAGCCACCAGCGGCATGCACAGCGCCGTCCCCACGCCGCGGGGGCTGTTCCAGAATCCTGCGATGGTGGCCGTCCAGCCAAGCAGGGTCTGCATGAAAAGCGGCAGCAGCACCACGCTTCCCATCAGCACAAAGCCCAGCATTGTTACCAACACAATTCCCGAT
>JAJZNH010000484.1:0-833 GCA_021811745.1 Acidobacteriota bacterium | reverse complement strand
CCCGATGCAAAAGTCCGCGAGCGCAGCAGGTTGAAGTGAACAATGGGATCTTTCACAGTCAGCTCGCGCAAAACGAACGCTGTCAGAAAAACCACCGCGATGACGCACAAAGCGCGAATCAGGCGCGAGCCGAACCAGTCCAATTCCTGCCCCTTGTCGAGCATGATCTGCAGCGCACCCATGCCCAGCGCCAGCATGCCCAGCCCCCAGGCATCCGCGCGCATCTTGCCACGCAGAAGGTAGGGCGGATCGAAGACGTACTGCGAGATCAGGAGGAGGCTGAGCACACCCACCGGCACATTGATGAAGAAGACCCAGCGCCACGTCCAGGTATCGGTAATCCAGCCGCCCAGCGTCGGGCCGAGGATGGGCGCCGCGATAATGCCCAGGCTCCAGAAGGCCATCGCCTTGCCCTGCTCTTTGCCGGGAAACTCCTCAAGCAGCACCGCCTGGGAAAGCGGCTGCAGTCCGCCCCCGGTGGCGCCCTGAAGGACGCGGAAGACGATCAGCATGGGCAGGCTTGGAGCCATGCCGCAGAGCACGCTGGACAGCGTGAAGCCGGCCACGGCTACAAGCAGCAGCCGCTTGCGGCCCAGCATCGACGCCAGCCAGCCCGTGATGGGCAGAATAATGGCATTGGCCACCAGGTAGGAAGTGAGCACCCAGGTGGCCTCATTCACACTGGAGGAGAGTGAGCCGGCCATGTGGGGAAGGCTGACATTGACCACAGTGGTATCGAGCAGTTGCATGACGGCGCTGGACATGACCGCAATCGCCGTCAGCCAGCGGTGAGGAGCAATTGCCTGCCCATTGCCGGATGCGCGGACCAGAGC
>JAJZNH010000869.1 GCA_021811745.1 Acidobacteriota bacterium | reverse complement strand
CCGTCTCGACGCCGGTCGAGGAGATTCCGATTCACACGCGGCAGCCTTCCACCACCATCGACGAGCTCGAAAAGGAGTTTCACCGCAAGAAGCAGCGGGAGCTCGCGGTGGCCAGCCGCGCCGGCGCCGGTGAATCGAGCCAGCCCTCGCAGCGCCGCACCGGCGACAAAGTAGGGCGCAACGATCCCTGTCCCTGCGGCAGCGGCAAGAAATACAAAAAGTGCCACGGAGCAGGCGATTAACCTCTGCTCCTGCGCGTTCAGATTTGCGCCGTTCTCAAGTCAATGACCGGGGTACGTTCCGGTTTCTATGTCGCGCGCGGCTTGCGCGATGTTCTCCGGCTTGCCGAGATCGCGCCAATAGAATTCATCAGCGCGAAAAGCGGAGATATTTTCACCCTGCGCGGCCAGGCGCAGATAGGCGGCGATGATCGAAAAAGCGCCTTCCTCGCTCAGCATCTCCAGCAGGCGTGGAGAGATCACATGAATGCCCGAAAAGGCGAGGGCCTGCACGTTGGCAGCGGGCCGCACCAGTTCCGGCTGACCCTCGCGTCCCGCCTGCCGGCCGCATAATTGGGCCTTTTCGTCGAAGAGCAGATAGCGCGATGTCTCGCGGTACTGAACCGCCAGCGTGGCCAAGGCTTGCTCCCCGACGTGATGGCGCAGCATGCTTCCAAGATCGATGGTGCTGAGGACATCGACGTTGTGCAGGATGAACGGCTCGCTGGCGCCACCCTCAAGAAAGAACCATGCGGCATGCTTCAGCCCGCCACCCGTGTCGAGCAGATCATCTTCATGTGATACTTTAATTTCCATCCCGAAATTATTGTTTTCGCTTAAATAATTGCAAATTATTCCGGCGTAATGATGCGCGTTGACGATCACCTCGCGCACGCCGAAGGAGCGCAGGCGCGAGAGCGTGATTTCGAGCAGAGTGCGGCCAGCTACGGTGACCAGCGCCTTGGGGCGGTCGTTCGTAAGCGGGCGCAGGCGCGTGCCCAGGCCGGCGGCCAGAATCATCGCCTTCATTTGCCCATCTTCTCCAGCTCGATATGCCGCACTACCGCGTTCACGCCGGAGATGCCCTGCAAATGCTTCGCCAACTGTTCCGCCAGGTACACCGAACGGTGCTGACCGCCGGTGCAGCCGAAGGAGACCATCAGGTCCTTGAATCCGCGATGCTGGTAGTTGCTGACGGCCGCATCCACCAGTGAGCTGACATGTGCGAAGAACTGGCGCACGCTCTCCTGCCGTTCGAGATAGTCGATGACGGGCGCGTCTTTGCCGGTCAGTTGCCGGAATTGTTCTTCACGCCCGGGATTGGGAAGACTGCGGCCGTCAAAGACAAATCCGCCGCCATTTCCTGACTCATCCACGGGCATCTGACGGTGGAAGGAGAAGCTGAAGATCCGCACCGTCAAACCTGCGGCTGCAGAAGCCAGCCCCTGTAATTTTTCCGATCCCAGCATTCCCTGGAAGGCTTCCATCAACGCCGGCAGCGCGATAGGCAGCTTGACGTGATGCGCGAGCCAGCGCAGGTTCGCGAGCGCATACGGAACGCTTTGCAGGAAGTGGGCTTTGCGTTCGTAGAATCCGCGAAACCCGTATGCTCCCAATGCCTGCATGATGCGGACGTAGACGTACGCGTAATAGTGCTCCATGAAGGCTTCGCGGTTGAGGTCGATGTAACCGCCCAGGCAGTCCAGGTAATCATCGAGCAACTCCTGGCGCAGCGCTGGCGGCAGATCGGCCTTGCCATCGTAGAGCAGTGAAGCGATGTCGTATTGCAGAGCGCCCTTGCGGCCGCCCTGGTAGTCGAGAAAGTACGGTTGCCCATCGCGCAACATCACATTGCGCGACTGAAAGTCCCGGTAGAGAAAATAGTCGTGGTTCGCGCTCAGCAGGAACTTGGTCAGGCGGGTAAAGTCGGATTCCAGCGCCTGTTCGTTGAAGGGAATGCCGGCAAGCCGCAGGAAATAATACTTGAAGTAGTTCAGATCCCAGGCGATAGACTGGCGATCGAAGCTCGCTCGCGGATAGCAGACCTTGTAATTCAAGTCGCGGCCTGCCTCCACCTGAAAGCGCGGCAATACGGCCACGACTTTGCGATAGGCATCGATAACCTCGGGAGCGATTGCTTCGCCGGCGCGATTGCCGCTGAGAAAATCGAAGAGCGTAGTATCGCCCAGGTCCTCTTCGAGGTATGCGTCTTCACTCAGGCTCTCGGCATAAATCTCCGGCACAGGTAAGCCGTGCCGGCGAAAATGGCGCGAGAACTCAAGAAATGCGACATTCTCTTCGCGCACCGAATACAGAATGCCGATGGCGCTGAAGCCTCCGCCGGTCAGGCGCACGATCATGCGGCCCGAACCGCCGAGTTGACCATGCAGCGGCTTTACAGTTTCGGCCGGACGTTGGAAGTGCTGCTCGAAGAGCCGTTTTAGAGCGTCCATGAATCTCTTTCCGGGAATCGGTCAAGCTGCTTCACAAAAAAAGTCGGCCCGGGAAGCGGCGTGGTGTCCGGCTCCTGGGCCGGAACTGGCGCATGGGGCGGCGACAACCTCATGTTGATGCGCCCGCCTGCGCAACGGCGGCGAAGGTCAGGTCCTCGCCAGCTTCAGGATGTTGCTCGCGCCACTGATCGAACAGGCGTCCGTAACTCAGCGTCAGGTACTCGGCATGGCTGACTCCCAGCCGAGCGGCGGCGCGGTCGATCCATTCGGGAGCGCCTTCCAACTCGGCGTAATCTCCGATGGGCGTTTCGTCCACAACGCAGTGGCCCTCGCCGTCGAACCACTCGGTGCGCCACTTTTCATAGCGAAAGGCGGCCACCAAACCCAGCGCGAGAAAGATCTCGGCCATTGCCTCGGCGCTGGCTATATCGGTTTCGGTTTCGACGCGGTGCTTATGGCGGTCTTCGGCAGGTGAGGAGTCCGGCAGGCGCTTGTGCGTTACGGTGCAGCGACCGGCATAGTTGCGGATGCGCAAAATCTCGGTGCGGGCACGCATCTGGCGGTCCGGGGTGTCGTAGAGCACGTTGCTTTCAAAGCTGCGCGGTGTTTCCAGATGGAATCCGGCCGCCTGCAGGCGGCGATTGAGGGCGGGTAGGTCCGCGACGCGGAATTTGATCTCGGTCTCAACAGCCATCGTAACCAGTGAGTATACGTCAGATGGCGGTGGCGGGGCTGCTAAGGCGACAATGAATAGGTGAAGACACTGCGATTGACCGTGGATCCCGCCCACT
>JAJZNH010000609.1 GCA_021811745.1 Acidobacteriota bacterium | reverse complement strand
GCCCACTCCTCCAGATGCCGCTCGCCTTGCCGCGTTAACCTGTAGACACGGCGCGCTGGCCCCCCGCCATTCGTCTCCCACGCCGATTTGACGTTGCCATTCGTCTCCAGTTGACGGAGCGTCCGGTAGAGAGCGCCTTTCTCGATCTCAGCGTCGGTGAGGGCATGCTCCTGCAAGTCCGCGGCCAGGTCGTAGCCGTAGGACCGGCCCTTCTGCTTCAGGAGCAGCAGAACGACCGGCTCCACAAAGCGATAAAGATTGCCCATCCCGCAGGTGCAGGGATAATCCCTGCCGTGACGCGCGCAGACCCTTTGTGGCATTCCAGACCCCCAAACCGGGACCCACAGTAACTCCCGGATAGAGATTATCACAACGTGAAATAGGTGCGATCTACACTGTAATCGTTTGAACACGGCGGAAGTCTATCTTTGCAGGTGCAGCTTGCACCCTTGGAGAACGCTATGCGAAAGAGGAATGGCGTCTTTTCTGCGGGAGCCGCGAAGAGCCCGATGGACATCAGACCGATCCGTTTTCTGGCAGTGTTGGCGTTAGCTGCTCTCATTGCCGCTCCGGCGCTCGCGCAGGGGGGCAGAGGAGCCCGGCTCTATAATCCTGCCACTGAAACCACGCTGCAAGGCACGGTCAGCGCGGTAACGAATCCAACCGGCAGACGCGGATGGAGCGGCGTCCACCTGAGCCTGCAAAGCGGAGGCCAGACATATGACGTGCACCTCGGACCGTCAGCTTACATCACCAACAGCGGGTTCGCGTTTGCCAATGGCGACAAAATCCAGGTAACCGGATCAAAGATTCAGATCAATGGCGCCGATGCACTGATCGCGCGCGAAATCACAAAAGACGGAAAAACACTCACCCTGCGCGACAAACAGGGGTTTCCGAAATGGTCCGGCGGACCGCGGAGAGCACAATAAATCGCGCCGTGTTCCGGCCTTTAAACATCTGCGGCGGAGCAGCCGGGCAGGAAGCTTTATCCCTTCCCGGACTCCCGCCGAAGGTGGCGGTGTTCCGGCGCACCTTCGGCGCTGGTTTTCCAATTTGAGTGGGATAGCCAACATGCCGCCCGGGATCTTCCTGAGGAAAGAAAGCGGCGTGAGGGCATCGGCTTCGTCCGGCACGAATCAGAGCGCCGCAAGAGGTCTACTCGTGTCCCGTCCCGCACAACTGATCGCAATACCTTCAGGCGCCTCGTCGGGTTCATCTCAGCCTGTTAAGCTAATCACGGAGTGAGCCTGTCTCCAAGCCACGTACTGCGGTTCCAGAAGGACCGCGCCTGGAAATCATCCACGCTAAGCGACGTTTTTCAATGCCGCCTTCTGTGAACGCCGAAAAGGGCATGTGAATTCCGGAGCCACTCTAAACAAAGGAAAACTGCAAGCTGGCATGAGCCGGAAAGGATGGTGTTCCCCTGAATTCCGACCTGTTTAACCTGAACGGTAAGGTAGCTCTCGTCACCGGTTCGTCGCGCGGGCTGGGCGCTGCGATGGCCGTTGCGCTCGCTCAGGCAGGTGCTAGAGTTGCCGTTCACGGCTCCCATGCCACGCCCCTAAACACCCTCAGCAAGTTGCAGGCGATCGGCGCTGAATCCGTGGCCCTGGTGGGCGACGTGGCCGAAGCGGCAACCTGCGCGCGCCTCGTGGATGACACCATCGAGCACTTCGGCGCTCTCGACATTCTCGTCAACAACGCCGGCATTATTCGCCGCGCGCCCGCCGCCGAGTATTCCGAGGAAGACTGGAAGGCGGTCATCGATGTAAACCTGACCAGCGTCTTTCGCCTCACGCAGCGCGCCGGACAGCACATGCTTAAGCGCGGCTCGGGCAAGATCATCAACCTTGCCTCGCTGCTCAGTTTTCAGGGCGGCATCCTGGTGCCTGCTTACGCTGCGGCCAAGGGCGGCGTTGCCCAGCTCACCAAGTCCTTCGCCAACGAATGGGCCTCCAAGGGCATCAATGTCAACGCCATAGCGCCCGGCTACATGGCCACCGACAATACCGAGGCGCTGCAAAAGAATCCCGAACGGTCGCGTCAGATTCTCGAACGCATTCCCGCCGGACGGTGGGGCGAGCCTGAAGACCTGGCCGGCGCCGCTGTCTTTCTCGCATCCAGCGCCAGCAACTACGTCCACGGCCATCTGCTCGTCGTTGATGGCGGCTGGCTCAATCGCTGACTTTTTGCGGACCTCGCATGCATTCAGCTTCGTTAATGGCGGCATTGAACATCAGGCATCAGCTCTCGAAGACTCCGAGGCATTGGTATCTTCACTCCTTATCGCCAGGACTATGCCTGACAGAAACGCCGCCGCCCGGCGCGCCGAACCGGTTTAGGAAGGTCAAGAATCAAGCATGAAGATGCGGTGGATTGGCACTCTCGCGCTGGCTGTGCTGTGCGCGTGCCCGCTTCGTACATTTGCCCAAGGCTCCAGGCTCACCGGCATTGCGCATGTGGCCTATCGAGTAAGCAACCTCGACCAGGAAATTGCGTTCCTGCAAAAGCTTGGCTTCGAAGAGGCGTTCTCGTCCACCAGAAACGGAAATACCACGCAGATCTTCGTCAAGATCAACAATCGCCAGTTCATCGAGATCTATCCGCAAACCGATCCTTCACAGCCGCTGGGATGGATGCACGTCTGTTACGAGTCGCACGATCTTAACGCTCTCTACAACACACTGGTGGCGCACGGCCTCAAGCCGCGGCCCGTTGAGAAGGCCGGCGCGGGCAACCTCATCTCGTCCCTGATGGACCCCGAGGGCCGCGTCACCGAATTCACCCAGTACATGCCCGGCTCGCGCCACACTCTCGACCGCGGCAAGCACCTCGGCCGCAACCGCGTCTCCGATGCAATTGCGGGCTTCGAGCTTCCCGTCCCCGACATGGCGGCAGCCATGCGGTTCTACACTGCGGGGCTTGGCTTTACGGCGCGGGATACAGGCACGGGCGCGCGTATCCGTATCACCAACCGGCCGCTGCCATGGATTTTGCTTCGGCCCGCCGGAACTCGCGCCAGGCCGCGGCTCTTTTTCACGGTCAAAGACACAGCCGCGGCGGCCAGGCAATTGCGGGCAGCCGGACTTCGCGTAGAACGCCGCGGGCGGCGCCTCGTCGTCACCGATCCTGACGGCAATCCGTTTGTCTTTGTGTCCGCCCGCGTCCACCGCCGGCGGCGGCGATGAGCATCCCGCGGAGGCAGTTGGTGATCTCGATAGAAAACGATGGATTGATTGCA
>JAJZNH010000117.1 GCA_021811745.1 Acidobacteriota bacterium | reverse complement strand
AGAGCGTGGTGGTCTTCGCGCCAAAGTTGTGGAAGATGTGGCCGAAGAGCGAGTAACCGGCGGGGCTCCAATCGTCCCATTTGTAGTGGAAGTAAATCTCGCGGCCGGTGGAATCGGTGCGCTTCTGGCTGTTAAACCAGGCATCCACCATCACCGTTTTGCCGCGGCCCAGCTTCGCGTTCTGAACATTTTCGATTTCGCTGCTGGCGAGGATGAACGTGCCCATGCCGATGGGGCTATCAATGATGGTCTCTTTGCTGGTGTAAGAGGCACGGCTGCCGCCGCGATCAGGATTCCCACCCGGGTCCGTCCTCTCGACAGTGCCTTTCAGAGAAAAAGAGCCGTCGGGGCCAGCGGTCACGAAGTGACTGAGAATGCCCTTGTAGCCGCGCTCGGCAACCGCATCGTAGCGCTCGGGCAGATAGCCCAGGCGCACACCTTTGGCCAGCGCATAAACGAACATGCAGGAGGCGGAAGCTTCAGGATAGTTGCCCCTGCTCCCGGCCTTGTCCAGCACTTCATACCAGAGTCCGTTGGCAGCATTCTGATAACGCGCCACGGCAGCCGCATCCTGCGCGAGGATGGCGATGAGTTGCCCGCGGCCCGGATCGTCGCCGGGGTACTCCGGCAGCGTATCGACCAGCGCCATCATGTACCAACCCATACCGCGGCCCCAAGCCTGCGCGGATGCGCCGGTCACCTTATTGGCCCAGCGCTCCTGCTTCGACTCGTCCCATGCCTGGCGCAGCAGGCCGGTTTTGGGATCGCGCGTGTGCTCCTGCAGCAACACGAACTGCCTGGTAATGTCCGCGAATACCTCGGGATGGTGAAAAGTCAGAGCGTAATTGGCATAGAAAGGCAGCGCCTCATAGGCTTCATCCGGGGTCATCTGATTGGGTGCGTTCCGTGCCGCCGAGAAACCGCCGGAAGGCGTACGCGGCCGATGCGCGAGCTGATCGTAAAGCGCCGTAGCCGCCTTGAAGTATTTCCGTTTCGTCGTCACGCCATAGAGAAGCAGGAGTTGCCGGCCCAGTTGCACATCAACGAGGCGGTTCTCGCCCAGCTTCAATGCAGGCAGAGAGCCATCGACTCCGGCCAGCGGATCAACCGATTGCCTGATGCAGTTGAAATAGCGCAGATCGACGGTGTTCAACCACACGGCGTCCATGCCATCGAGCAGCGTGCCTTGCTCATGCGTCCAGGCCGGCGGCGCGCCGACGGGCCCAAAGCGGCAGCCTGCCCAGTGCCGCAGCGCGGCATTGGCAGCGCGCTCAGACCACGGTAAGCCGGCTGCGCATGCAGTGGTATAGGCACCGGCCGCCAGTCCGGCGAGCAAAAGCATCGAGAGTATCGAGGCAAGTCTCCTATGCAATCTCATTCGGACCCCAGGATTTTTCGCTTTCCGCTTGTCGAAGCGGGAGTGGAAGCGTTCAAGACACGCAGCCTGCCTGACGGTAGCCCCACCCATGATAGCCACTCCTCTATGCGGCAGACAACGAGCCTGAGCCGTGACCGCCGGGAACTTCCTGCCGGTTTGTCTGCGGAAACAAGGCTGCAGATGCGCCATTGCAATGCGGCAGGTAACTGGGGTGTTGGCCGGAACCATTACCGCGCCGATCTTGCTTGCGGCACGTCTGAAACCGTGCTCTGCTACCGGGCTTGTGGCACGGCAAGCTAATCTGCCAGCCGCGGCGGGTGCAGTTGCGCCCCGGCTCAATGCCCGTTTCCTGGAGCGCTTTCTACGCTTTTCTCCACAATGTGATCTATCCGCAGCGGCGGAAATTGCATGTGCCGTCTGTGCCTGTATACTTGCGCATGGAGCACTAATGGTCAGACCACGCTGTCATTCCACCGGGAGGTAAAATTACAGCCATGCTCATCCACGAAGACCGCTTGTTTCCTGCCGAACCTTCAGCACGCAAGATAGCCAAAGCCCTTTATGCACACGTGCGCAACCTGCCATTGATCAGTCCACATGGACACACGCAGGCGGCCTGGTTTGCGAAGAACGAGCCGTTCCCTGACCCGGCAACGCTATTCGTGCAACCCGATCACTACGTCTTCCGGATGTTATACAGCCAGGGCATTTCCATGGACGATCTGGAGATCGGGCAACCGAAAATCAAAGACCCGCGCAAGGTCTGGCGCATCTTTGCCAGCCATTACTATCTGTTTCGCGGCACGCCCACGCGGATCTGGCTTGACTTTG
Source organism: Acidobacteriota bacterium (assembly GCA_021811745.1). Next base: position 1,038 of record JAJZNH010000117.1, on the reverse strand, counting down.
CATTTCAGGAGTTGTTCGGACTTAAGGAGCGGCTCTCAGAGAAAACCGCGGACCTGTACTTCGATACCATTGCCGAAAAGCTGAACACGCCGAAGTTCCTGCCGCGCGCGCTGTATGAACGCTTCAATCTGGAGGTGCTGACGACCACCGACTCCCCGCTCGATCCGCTGCTGCACCATCAAGCCATTCGCGATTCAGGCTGGAAGGCAAGAATTCTGCCGACCTTCCGCCCCGACCCAGTGGTCGATCCACAGTTTCCGGATTTCGCCGCGTCCATCGCCAAGCTGGGCGAAATCGAGGGCGAAGACACGTCGTCCTGGAGCGGCTATCTGAGGGCGCTCCGCAAGGCGCGCGCCCGCTTCAAATCGCTCGGCTGCACGGCCACGGACCACGGCCATCCCACGGCGCAAACCGCCGATCTGCCCACCGCAGAAGCGGAGGCTTTGTACAGCAAGGTGTTGGCCGGCAAGGTCGATGCGCAGCAGCAGGAGTTGTTCCGCGCACATATGCTGACCGAGATGGCGCAGATGAGCATGGAAGACGGCTTTGTCATGCAGATTCATCCCGGCAGCGTGCGCAACCACAATCGCATGATCTACGAGCGCTACGGCCGCGACATGGGCGCGGATATCCCGCGGCCGACCAATTACGTCGGCGCTCTGCGCCCTCTGCTCGACCGTTTCGGCAATGAGACTAAGCTCACCATTATTCTCTTTATGCTCGATGAATCGACAATCAGCCGGGAACTGGCTCCGCTGGCCGGTCATTATCCCTGCTTGCGTCTTGGCCCCCCGTGGTGGTTCCATGACAGTCCTGAGGGCATGATGCGTTTCCGCGAGCAGGCAACGGAGACGGCGGGCTTCTATAACACTGTGGGCTTCAACGACGATACCCGGGCCTTTCTCTCCATTCCGGCACGGCACGACCTGGCCCGGCGCGTGGATTGCGCCTTCCTGGGCCGCCTGGTCGCCGAGCATCGCCTGGAAGAGGACGAAGCCTATGAAGTAGCGCACGACCTGGCCTACAGCTTGCCCAAGA
>JAJZNH010001016.1 GCA_021811745.1 Acidobacteriota bacterium | reverse complement strand
CTGGTCACCATCTGGACGCCCAGGCCCTGGCAAAGATGGTTTTACTGGAGTGCGATCATCTGGGTGGTGATTTCCACCACTATCTCCTTCTCAGGCTGGAAGAAGATGGGCTTCGGAGCCGCCGGTTTCAGGTGCTCTCTCTGGGTGGTTGGACTGGCGGCAGTCCTGGCTGCTGTAGCAGTTGCGCTCGCAGACAACCTGCATACGCTGCGCGCCCCAAACGGCCTTTTCGGCTGGTTTGGAGCTTTTGCCGGCTACGCCATCTGGGCCTTTGTCCAGCAATTTCTCTTGCAGGGATATTTTTTGCTGCGCCTGCTCTGCCTTCTGCCGGAGCCAAAGCAAGCCGCTATCGTGGCCGCGGGCATCTTTGCCACGGCGCATCTGCCAAACCCGATTCTGACGCCCCTGACGCTCTTGTGGGGACTGTGCGCCTGCTTTATCTTCCTCCGTTGCCGCAACCTCTATCCGCTGGCCGCCGCGCACGCCATTCTGGGGGTGTGCATCGCGGTTACGGTCCCTCCCGCTACGATTCACCATATGCGCGTAGGGCTCGGCTATCTGACCTATCAGCATCACCATCACTTGAGCCAAAGCCCCCAGACCGTATCAACCGTCGCATGTGTAACGGCGGACGCTCCCACGCGGCGCTCGGCACGCCACGACCTGCCGTAGAAGATGCCCGCCAGCGCAGCCAGCAGAACATAACGCCAGTTGAAGCTCGTGGTCCGCTTGTTCCCGTGCGCCAGGCCGAAGAGCACCGCCGTCACCAGCAGCGCCGCGGTGCGGCCAATGCGCCGTTCCAGCAGGTTCTGGAGCCATCCCCGAAAGAAAAGCTCCTCGGGAATGGCGATGAAGAGGAAGGTGAAAACATATGCGCCGATCGCCCAAAGCGGCGTCGGCCAGAACATGTGCAGATGCAGAAAGCCCAGCCCCAGCCCCAGCGGAATGGCGATTGGCACGTAAAAGCAGAACTCGCGCAGGCCGACGCCAACATCACGCCATCGCAGGCGCAGATCAAAGCCCACCCCATCCAACTGCCTCACGCCGAGAAAACCGTAGATGCCCGCATCCAGCAGCAGCATCTTGCCCGCCGCCGCCAGCCCATGGGGCCAGGCAGGCTCAAACCAGCGCAGATCCACCGCCAGGCCAAGCACGGCGAGAATCAGAAAGTCGCGCCAGTTCCCTCGCCCGTCGGGGTCGGCGCTTCGCGCCTGGCTGAGCAGCACAGCTATGGCAACCGGCAGCAGCGCATAGAGCGCCAGCCAGCCCCATCGGAAATCGCCCAGGGCGGAGCTGATGAGCACATACGGCACGCAGAGAAGCGCTGGAGAGCCGAGACGAATGAAACGAGGCAGCGCATCCGCCAGGACCGGTACGCGGGCGGGGAAAAAAGCCGCGCCCAGCATCGGCAACAAGATCAAAAGGGCCGCGAGGATCACTTGTGGCCGGAGAATCATATGCAGAATCATCGGGAAGACTCTTGAGCCGGGCGTACCTTCGTTGGACGGAAGAGCCACACAAGCAGAAGCAGGAAGAGCATCCCGCCGGTGGTGAACTTGAACCAGACGGGAACGTGGGAGGGAGAGAGAAAGCCCTCCAGGCAGCCGGCCACAATCAAAAGCGGAATAATGCCGGAGACGAGCTGTGTAGCCTCAATTCCGCCGCGGGCAACGGACTCCCTCCAGCGCAATTCGCCCGGGAAGAGCATGGCGTGGCCCAGCCGAAATCCCGCACCGCCGGCAATGATAATCGAGGGAAGCTCCAGCGAACCGTGCGGGGCAACAAAGCTCCACAACGCCAGCGACATGCCGAATTGATGGCAGGCCGCGCCAATCACGCCCAGCATCATTCCGTTCATGTAGAGATAGAAGAAGGTTCCCAGTCCAAAAACAATGCCGCCTGCAAAGGTAACAAAGCTCACGGCAAGATTGTTGGTCATAATGGCGCTGGAGGCCAACGGCGCGACGCTGATAACTGACTGCGTCCACATCTGGTGCCGCTCCATTGTCGCAATCATCTGAGGGCCGACAAAGTGGCGCATGAACTCTGGCCGCGCATTGGTAATCACAGCGCCCAGTACGCCCCAGGCCACAGAAACCGCCAGCGACGCCAGCACGTAGGGGAGCTGGCGCTGGAAGATGGCCGGATAATCTTCATGGAGAAAGCGAAAGAACGCAAGCAGACTCGTCTTGCGGCCGGAATAAATGATATGGTGAGCGCGAGCAAGCAACTGATTCACGTGCTGCGCATGGGCGCGGGCAGTGGGGTCCTGGCGCAGCACGGAGAGATCAGCCGCCATCTGGCGATAGAGCAAGGCCATCTCGCGCAGTTCGCCGCGGGAGAGCCGGGCGAGACCGCTTGAACCGCCTTCGCCGGACTGCGATAACAGCAATGCCAGCCGGTCCCAATGGGGCCGCCGTTTCGCAATCCACTGGTTGGAGAGGATGTGCGCCATGAACCCGAGTTCTGACCAGCATAACCCAGATCAGCTTGGTCCGGACCAGCTTACTATCGACACGCCTGAACTCATCGCAATCGAAATGCCGCTGGCCGGCATCGGCAGCCGCTTCATTGCGCTGATCGTTGATTACCTGATCTGGGGCGCGGGACTTGTGGTGCTGGCCCTCGTCTTCCTGTTTCTGCTGCCCGGCATCGTCGCGTTCTCCAAAAAATCCGCGCAGTGGACGATCGCACTCGTCATTTTTGTTATCTTTGCCTTCAATTGGGGCTACTTTACGCTCTTTGAAGCATTCTGGAACGGCCGCACACCCGGCAAGCGTGTGGCGCGCATTCGCGTCATCCAGCGCTCCGGCCGGGGCATCGGGCTCTTCGAGTCCATGGCGCGCAACCTGGTGCGGTATGTCGATCAGCTTCCCGGCTTTTACGCCGTGGGGGTCATCGCCATGTTTGCCACGCGCCAGCACCAGCGCCTCGGCGACCTGGCCGCGGGCACGCTGGTTGTGCACGACCGCGAAGAGGAAGCGCCGCTATGGGGCGAGACTGGCGCGCGCACTTTCACCGCGCAGGTTTTCGCGCCAGCAGCGCCGCCGCCGGAACCTCAGACCGCGCTCACGCTGCCGGCAAGCGGCATCGCCAGGCTTGCGCCGGCCGATCTGGAAGTGCTGGAAAGCTTTCTTGCGCGCCGGCTGGACATGAGCCTGGAGACGCGCCAGGCCCTGGCTCAGCGCATTGCAACGGCGATCGAGGCAAAGTCAGGGCTGGAAGAAGTAAGAGACTTAGCTTCTAAG
>JAJZNH010000453.1 GCA_021811745.1 Acidobacteriota bacterium | reverse complement strand
CACGATCAGCCGGGCGTTGCCCTGCAGGTCGAGAAAGCAGGCGTTCATCTCTCTGCACAGAGCCTGGGCCTCTTCCGACAGGATCGGCGCGATCAGAACGGGCGTCGTATTTTCAGCACGCTGTGTTGTGTAGCTGCGCAACTCATCGAGCGCGCTGCGCACGGTGCAGGGCCGATCGCAGACCTTCACCTTGCATGCGAGTGTATGGCTATGACCCAGGACGTCGATTTCTGCCAGGAAGTCGACCTTATGGCCGGCGCCGGGCGATTGGACCTGAATATCCTTGAGCCTGATGGCGGACACATGCTGGAGGACCACCTTGAGTTCCTCAACTGCCCGGGCCCTGGAATCCTTTATTGAATGATGCATTACCATTGCGAATTCCTCTTTCCGCGTCGTGAATGGCCGGGCACACAACCACCCGGGAGGGTTAACAAAAAGCGGCTCCGCTTCAAAATCAGAATGCGGCGGAACTAACCGCCGGGAGGTTTATGCGCGGAGCGGCGCTGCGGCGTTTTCTGCCATGCAACTCCACCTCGGCAACTGATTTCGGCAGGTTCACAACCTTTGACGGCGCGCTCATAGAGACGGGTAGCAACCGGAAGGGCTGTATACGGAAAGCGTGCTTGCCTGACGGAACCATCGCCAAAGCGATCGGTGTGCGGCAGGGCCTCGCATGGAAATACCTGGACTCAAGCCAGGCAGTTAAACGGGGGTCGTGAATCTCCGGCCGATCCTCCCAGAAACCGGGATCCAACCCGCACTGAATCCGCAGATGATCCAGTTGTAGCTCGACGGCGGGGATGTGTTTAGGGAAATAGCGCCGGACATTTCGCGCACCTACGTAAAGTCCGGTTACTTCGCGTCCCTCGCACTGGGCCTTCACTACCATAACTCACCTCCCATCCATCCCGTGCCGGATGGGATCAGTTTTTGGGAGCCCGCTGTTAGGAAGCCGCTTGCTGGTGGACAAGACTCTCAAAACTACCTTCCAACGCACCAGCCGGAACGCCAATCTGCAACGATCATGTGCCCATTCTGGGGAGCATGTCAAGCAGAGATCCCGCGAATCGATGACAAAAGTAAAAAAATTAACTCCGCTGTAAACCCGGCCGGTTCGTTGCGCGGAGAATTTGCGGAAAGCGAACTGCAACGGCGTGCTTCCGGGATATAAAATGATTAGCTCTTGCGGTCTGGCGGCCAACGGAGAAGGAGAAGTTGCCAAATGCCACCGTCAACTCGCACAATGCTGGCGAGGATAAATTGAATGCACCGAAGAGAATTTCTTGGCGCCGCAGCCGCGGCCATTCTTGCCGGAGGGTTGCGCCCAGCCGCGGCCCTTGCTGAATCAGCCTCCACGCAGCTCAAACCCATGGCGCTAGGCCTGATTATCTCGCCCTTCGGAGCTCCGGAAGAGCACATCCGCACTGTGCATGAATTGGGGCTGTCGAACTGCTTCCTCTCGCTTGACGGGTACATCGGGCATTTCACGCCGGACCTGGCGGCGCAATTCCGCGATCTGTTGGCCAAGTACGACGTGGTGCCTACAACCGTTGAGGTCGTCGGGCCGGGGCCGCTGGTCTGGAACTTTCTTGAGGGGCCGTCCACGATCGGGCTGGTTCCACCCAAGGCGCGCGCTGCGCATATGGATGCGCTGCGCCAGGCTTCGGACTTCGCCAAGCTGCTGGGCATCACTCAAGTGCAGACGCATTGCGGCTTTATCCCGGAAAACCCCGGCGATCCGCTCTATCCCGGAACGGTGGAGGCCATCCGCGCCGTGGCGCAGCACTGCCACGGCAATGGCCAGTACTTCCTTATGGAAACCGGGCAGGAGACACCCACCACCACGTCGCGCGTGATCCGCGACGTCGCCATGCCTAATCTGGCCGTCGGCCTCGACACCGCCAATCTGATTCTGTACGGAAAAGCTAATCCGGTGGACGCCGTCGATATCCTTGGACCCCACGTGCGCAGCGTTCACGCCAAAGACGGACGCTGGCCCACCGACCCCGACAAGCTTGGCCAGGAGGTCCTGATCGGCACCGGCCTGGTCAATTTCCGCGAGGTCTTCACCAAGCTGCATCGCCTCGGCTATACGGGCGCCATTACCATTGAGCGCGAGATCTCCGGCCCGCAGCAGATCGCAGACGTCCGCAAGGAAAAGGCCTATCTGGAAGGGATCATGGGCGAGGTTCTGGCCTGACCCTGAAGGACTGCCGGGCAGAGTAGAAATATGGTATTCAACCGGGAAGCGAGGAAAAGATGAAGCGTAGGGAGTTTTTGCAAGCCACGGCCGGAGCTGCTTCGGGAATGCTGCTTGTGAAACCGGGCTTGGCCTTTGGTTACCAGGCGAACTCGGCGGTGCGGCTGGGGCTGCTGGGTTGCGGATCGCGTGGCACGCACGTCGCCACTTCGTTTTCGCAGAATACAACGGCGCAGGTGGTGGCGCTGGCTGACCTGTTTCCCGACCAGCTCAAGGCGGGTCATGAGCATTTCAATCAGGTGAATGCCGCTCTAGGCCGCGCGGCAATTGACAGCAAGTTGCTGTTTCGTGGGCCGCACGCCTTTGAACAACTGGCCGCCTCGCCGGATGTGGATCTGATCCAGATCTCCACGCCGCCTTTCTTCCATGTGCAGCACCTTGAGGCCGCGGTGGCCGCGGGCAAGCACGTCTACTGCGAAAAGCCGGTAGGTGTTGACGTGCGCCAGGCCCGCCAGGCGCTGGAGATCGCCAAGCGCGTGAAGCCGACGCAGAGCGTGGATATCGGTTTCGAGTGCCGCAGCGCGCCGCCGATTGCCGCCATCGCGGAAAGGATCAAGGGCGGCGCTCTGGGGCAGATAGCCTCGATCACCTCCTACTACTTTGCGCCCGCATCCAAGGAGAAGGTGGTTCCCGGCGCCTCGGCGGACGAGTACCGGTTGCGCAACTGGCTCTGGTACCGCAACCTGTCCGGCGACATTCTGGTCGAGCAGAATATCCACATCATCGACCTCGCCAACTGGATGCTCGGCGCCCGGCCGCTCAAGGCGACGGCCACGGGCGGCCGCAATATCCTCAGGCATCCCGGCGACTGCTGGGACAACTACCAGGTCGACTTCACCTACCCCGGCGAGGTGCACGTTTCCTTCTCATCCACGCAATTCGGCGACTACGGCGTTTTTGAGGCCGGCCTGAGGCTGTTCGGCGCAGCCGGCTGCGCTACCGTTCCCTACGCGGGTCCGGTGCAGATTGTCGGATCGCAGGCGTGG
>JAJZNH010000533.1 GCA_021811745.1 Acidobacteriota bacterium | reverse complement strand
CGGCGAGGCTTACGGATGCCCCGCGGCCGTGGCGCCGCCCTATTCCTCCAGCGGCGCGCACATCGGGCCCGCCGCCATTAACCGCGAAGATTACAACTTCTACGCGCAGGATACCTGGAAGATCAACGGCCGGTGGACGCTGGACTACGGGCTCCGCTACGAACTCTACACGCCCATCTCCGAGCGCGCCCATCGAACCTCGAGTTTCCTGCAGGTGAATCCGCCGCCCGGCGTGGCGCAGGAGTATTTGATTAATCCGCAACCAACCTACCAGATGGGATGGAACGGCTGGGGGCCGCGCGTGCAGTTGGAGTGGAACGCGCCGAAGGGCGTGCGCGTACATCTGGGCGGAGCCATCACGGTGATCCCGCCCAACCTGTGGCAGGATAATTTTCTGACCGGATCGACACCCTTCGTCGTGTATCCGCGCGTGAATGCCTCGCGCGTCGCGACCATTCCCTATGGCTTCAAAATCACCTCCGATGAACTGCCTCGCACCTACACGCCGGAAGGACAGGATGTGCTGGCCAGCGGCAATCCCAAGGATGTGCCGGCGAACACCGTCATGGATGTGAACCGCTACCAGAACGATCTGGCGGCGGTCACGCCGGGCCATCAACTCTCGCTGCTGAATCTGAGCGGCGTGGACCGGCGCTTTGGAGATGCCTATCTGGACACCTGGACACTCGGCCTGGAGCGGCAGATCGGGGGCCTTACCGCGGATGCGGCGTATGTGGGAACTGCGGCGTCCCGCCTGCCACTGAACTGGTATCCGAATGGGTATCAGGGTGCGGACCCGGGCTTTGCGCCCTACACCGTCTTCAACAACGCGGGCCAGGTGGCCGGGGGATTCGGCGTCGAGTCGGTGATCGCAGCCATGGCGCACTCCTCCTACCACGCGCTGCAGACTTCTCTTGCAGGAACCGTGGTGCACGGGGGCCCCAGCATCCAGGCGGAGTACACGTGGTCGAAGTCTCTGGACAACACCAGCGGAGTAACCGGGGGCACCGGGTCAACAGGAGCCATTGCCCTGCCGATTTCGCAAGACCCCTTCAACACGCATCCAGAGAAGGGACCGTCGAATTTCGATGTTGCGCACTCGTTCTCCGTGAGCGCGGCGCAGACGATCCACATGGAGGCGCTCGGATTCCTGCCGCCCTCAAGCCGTGTATTCACCGCGGGATGGCAACTGCTCAGCATTTCCTCGATCAGCAGCGGAGCGCCCTTCACGGTGTACTCCGGCATTCAACAGACCGGCGTAGGAACCAACGGGGCCGACCGGCCGGACCAGGTGGGGCAGCCGCAGTTGTCCACGGCGCACAGCAGCACGCGGCGCCGCGAGGACTACTTCGGGAGAGGTGCAAACAACGCTTCGTTCTTCTCGATTCCCATCGGAATCCCCGGAGGAACCGGACCGAATTCGGGACGCTTCGGCACCCTGGGCCGCAACACCTTTCGCGGGCCCGCCTACTACAACTTCGATTACGCGCTCATCAAGACCAACCCCATCGGCCAGCGGCGGAGCGGAATCGAGAGCGCGGACCTGCAGTTTCGCGCCGAGTTCTTCAACCTGTTTAACGTGGTCAACATGGGACTGCCGGCAAACACGATCCAAGGCTCGGGGTTCGGCGTGATCAGCCAGACCGCCGGCACCTCGCGGCAGATTCAGTTCTCGCTGAAACTGATTTATTGATCCACCGCGCCCTGGTGTGGGGGCCAGCGGCGAAAAACAGCGGGCCGCAGCGGAACATTTCGCTGCGGCCCGCGCCAGACAAGAGTTTCGGTTACTGCTTGATCACGGTCCCATCCAGCTTGCGCACCACACCCCATCCTCCGTTCAGGTGGTTGCGATCCGTAAACGGGGCTTTCGCCGCTGCTTGCTCATCGATTTCGATGCCCCACCCCGGCGCTTCATTCACCCACAGATAGCCATCCTTCATCACCGGGCAGCCGTGGAAGATCTCCTGGGTGCGTTCGTTAAATGGCGTGTACTCCTGGATGCCGAAGTTGGGAATCGCAATATCGAGCGTGATCTGCGCCATGTGTCCCACCGGCGAAACATCGCCTGGCCCGTGCCACGCCGTCTTGACGCCGAACTCCTCGGCCAGCACCGCGATTTTGCGCGCAGGGCTCAGGCCTCCCACCTGCGACAGATGACACCGGATGTAATCGATCAGACGGTTCTCAATCAGAGGTTGCCACTCGTGCGGGCTGTTGAACAGCTCGCCCATGGCCAGCGGCGTTGCGCAGTTCTGCCGAATCTGGCGAAAATAGTCGATATCTTCCGGCGAAAGCGGATCTTCGACAAAGAACATTTGGAGGTTCTCCACCCGCTTGCAGAACTCCACCGCCTCGTTCGGCGTCAGCCTCTCGTGCACATCGTGAAGCAGACCGACCTCCGGCCCCAGTTCCTGGCGGCAGATCTCCAGCATCTTCAGCGAACGGCGCATATCGTAAGCCGATTCGTAAAACGGTCCGGAATGCAGAGGCTTTAGATTCGAAGCACCGCCGGCCCGCGATCCGTACCCGGCCATGCCGGGAATCCCGATCTGCACCCGCACGTTGCGAAAACCCTCCGCCATGTACTTCTTTGCGGAGGCAACCACGTCGGGATAATCGGCGCCGCCGGCGTGGGCATACGCATCCACCGCCTCACGGCACTTGCCGCCCAGAAGCTGGTAGACAGGCATATTCGCCTGCCGGCCCTTGATGTCCCACAACGCCTCGTCCACGCCGCTGATGGCGTTGTTTAGCACCGGCCCATTCTTCCAGTAGGAGCTGTCGTAGCAGGATTGCCAGATATCCTCGATGCGATCGGCTCTTCTGCCCAGCAGCAGCGGCTTGAGGTATTTCTCCACAGCCGGCTTCACCAGGTCGGCTCGCTGGGTGAAGGTAGCGCACCCATACCCGTAAAGCCCGTCCTGATCGGTCGTCACCTTCACCACCGTCAGCCGCACACCCTCGGGTTCGCATTCAATTACGCTGATGTCCTTGATATGAGGCGAGGGCACGGCGCGCGTGGCCTTTACCACCTGTTCCTCTGCCTTGGAAAAGCGCGTGGCAATTCCCATAAATCCCGCACCCGCAATCGACTTCAATACCTGACGGCGATCCAATGGCATAACAGAATCCTTTCCCCTGAATGGGCGAGTTCGGCATTGGTTTTTTTAAGGCTCGTACAGTACGAGATCGATCGCTCCGTCCGGCTGTTTTATCCTCACCACCAAGGGCGGAAAGTCATACAAAGATT